>NZ_JBIMSN010000002.1:0-111236 GCF_043944905.1 Antrihabitans spumae | reverse complement strand
CATAGGTCCACTTAAGCAGATAAGCAGTATGTATGTTCTACTCAGGGGGAAGTGCAGACACCGAAGGTCCGGAGGAGGTCCGGACCTACCCACTACAAATCAGTGTCGCTGACGAGTTCGCGCTCTTGGAGCGCTACCGCGTCAACGAAAACGTCAACGCCTGCTCCAAAGTGATGGCCGCAACCGACATCTGGTGGACCCGGATGCGCACCGAATCCGACCTCGTCGCCGCCGGCGCTAAAGTGGCAGTCGGCAATTCCGTTTTCGCCGAAATCGGTGCCGCCCTGGGCTGCTCGGCCACCACCGCACACACCATGGTCGACGTCGGCATCGAACTCAACTCCCGATTCCCCCGCTTCTACACCGCCTTCGACGACGGCCGACTCGACTACGCCCGCGTCAAAGTCGTCTGCACCACCCTCACAGAAGCCAGCACGACGACGATCGAGAAGATCGAATTCCTCGCCTTGTGCGCGGCGAAAATCCTCAGCCCCGGCCCGCTGCGACGTGAGATCTGGCGACTGTGGATGCAAGCCGACCCGAAAGAAGCGGCCGAAGCTCGAGCGCAGTCGACGAAGACTGATCGCACCGCCTATGTGCGGAAAGGCACTGCGGGGTTGTCGTGGCTCAGTGCCTGCATCACCGACCTCGAAGGTGTCGAAGCCGATCAACTCCTCGACGAAATCGCCGACACCGTCTGCCCCGAAGACTCCCGCAGCCGTAACGTCCGCCGCGCCGACGGACTGATGGCCCTGCTGCACGGTGAGCGGTCGTTGCGGTGTGACTGCCGATCGACTGATTGCCCGACCCGCGACATCGACCTCGCCCCGCGGCGCGGGCATCTCGCCCAGATCGTCATCGACGCGAAAACTCTCCTCGGCCTCAGCGCTGATCCAGCACACCTCGGTGACGGGACACCGATCGATGCGGACCTGGCCCGCATCCTCGCCGCCGACGCGACCTGGCAAGCCATCCTGGTCGAACTACGGTCCGCGGCGATGGCAGCGGCCGGATCCGAAGATGTAGCGGCCGAACCGGATTCGCTCAACGGCGACATCGAACCAACCACCGAGCCAGTCCTGCCAGCGGCAGAACCGGATTCGAGCCGTACTGCCGACGGCGCAATCGGCGACGATCTCGCCGATCCGATCGCCGACGACAACGGATCGGACCTCGACCCCGAAGATGTTGACCCCGAACCGGATTCATCACCCGACGAGGTCGAATACCTGCACTACCTCCGCCGCGGCCGAAAACACCGACCCGGCGCCATAGCCCACCCCACGACGACGGCACCGCCCTGCCTGAAACGGGTCCGCAGCGTCGGAAAAGTCGTCGACGAGATCCTTGCCGCCATCGCCGAGGACGCATCCCTGCGCCGCGGGGTCTATCCCGACGGACACGGCGGACACCTCGAACCTCCACCGGGAGCGTTGATCTACCGACCCCGCGCCGAAGTCGCCGAGTTGGTCCGCGCCGCCTACCCGACATGTGTATTCCCGCACTGCACCGTGCCGTCCCGCAAATGCGAACTCGACCACCGCGTCCCGTTCCGCCACCCCAACCCCGCAGCGGGTGGCTGGACCATCTTCGACAACCTCCAACCGCTGTGCAAACGGCATCACGACATCAAAACATGGCAACTGTGGACCTGCACCGCCCTCGCCGGCGGCGCCATCCTCTGGACCAGCCCCACCCACACCCCCCACATCACGCTGCCGGCCCACCACGCCATCGTCGGCGCACCACAACCCGAGCCGCCGAAACCCGCAACGCAAACTGCAGTCCCCGTGAGCTACGCCGACCCACTCACCGCTTACGAAGCCAACGAACTGCTCTACGAACCCACCTGGTGGGAAACCTTCGCCGACATTGACCACCCTGCAACCCTGTCCGACCACGATCCCTACCTCCGAGACCGCTACCGCGAACACCTCGCCATCGTGAGCAAACGCCTCGACGACGCGGGACCTCCGTTCTGGTTCGCGAAGCCGGAAACCACGACCGAGGAGACCCTTCAAGCGTAAATTAACCGCATGTCACGCGATGTTTTGAAGTCCGTCCGGATTGGTGTTCTTGCACTGTTTGTCGCAGTCGCGATGTCTGCGTGCGGCGGCAGCGACGACAAGGACAGTGGTGCGACAGCCACGGTTGCCGCGGAAACGTCCGCCGCCTCGGCGGGCGAGGAGTCCAGCGGTAGTGTCGCGCCCGACGCGTGCACGTTCTTCTCCAAGGAAGAGCTGCAGACCGCTACCGGGGCAGAGCTCGAAGACGGCGACGAGCAAATGGCTGAAGACGGTGGATCCGCATGCCGATTCAGCGGCGACCCCAACGTCACGATCAACACGTACGTCACCAACGAGGACGATTTCTCGGCCTTCCGTGACGCCGGTGCTTCCTCGGGAACCGTCGAAGGACTTGGCGACGACGCATTCTGGATCGAAGGCGCCGACCTACTCCACGTCCGGGTAGGGGACACAGCGTTCAGTATCAGAATCAACGACGACCTCGGTCAGATCCCTGACGTCCGCAATGTCGTTCTCGAACTGGCGAATTCGGGTGTGCAGAAACTGAGCTAAATCGAGTCGGCGTCGATTGTCGTTGTGATCGTCGTAACCGACGGCGCAGTGGGTACGGACCCGAAGCCGAACCGCACCGGCGGCTCGATCGGTCGCAATTCGCCTAGATCGTCGCCGCGCCACGACGCGGACACCCCGTCGACTCGGTGCTGCGCGCTCGCTCCGTAGTACTCACGTCGACCCCCGCCTGCCGTGCCCCGCGTGCGGACCCCACGTAGGACGACGCGAGCGATCGGATCCGTGATCGCACTGAACCACGGCGCAGTTGCCAACGCTCGGGGGACCAACTGCAGCAGTCGTCCCAGCACAGTCGGCGCACCGACGTCGATACGCGCGCGCAGTTCACCCGCCGACAGTTCGTGTACGCGACCCGACGTCGTCAAGGCAAAAGGAACGATCGCCGTTTCGTCGAACGTGTAGGTGGCCGTGACAAAGTCGCGGACCGTTTCGGATGGGGCAAGCAACAGTCGGTTGCCGTCGGGAAACTCGATCATGACGTCGGCGAAACTGCCCAGCGGCGACCGCTGCCAATTGCCGATCACGATTCGCGTTCCGGATGCAGTTCCGACTCCGTATATCTGTCCTTCGAATCGCCAACGTGTCACCTGCACGAGGCTAGCGCGCTTACAGTGTCAGGCATGCGTCACGTATTCGGGCTGCTGACCGTTGTCGCGATGTTTACGGCCATGACCGGCTGCTCGTCGCAGGACAGCGCGGGTGATGACGTAGCCACCGAAACGTCTGTCGGAGACTTTTCCACGGAGTCGGGCGCTGTATCCAGGGTTGTCGTTGTGCGGCATGCGGAACGCGCGGGCTCCGACGCCGATCCCGACCTGACAACCGACGGCACCGACCGAGCCAATCGGCTGGCCGCGGAACTCGCGCCTGATCCCGGAGTGGCGGTGTACGCGACGCCGTACAAACGAACTCAGCAGACAGCGGCACCTACTGCGAAGGAATGGAAGCTCGACGTCACCACCTACGAACCGGCGAGAGATCCGGCGCCGTTCGTCGCAAAGGTACGCACCGATCATCCGACGGGTGTCGTGCTGATCGTCGGCCACAGCGAGACGGCGTCGTCGATAGTTGCCAGCTTGTGCGGATGCGAGGTGGCGCCGATATCCGAAACGGACTTCGGCAATCTGTACTGGGTCGACCTCGCCGCGGACGGCCGTGTGGTCGACTACCAACATCGAACATCGTACTGAGGCAACATGACTCATGTCTTGATAGCGGGCGCCGGTCTTGCCGGTGTTGCCTGCGCATACGAACTCGCCAAGCACCACGTCGATGTCACACTGATCGACCGCAACGACTATCACCAATTTCAGCCGCTCCTCTATCAAGTTGCGACCTCGCAGCTGCCGGCCCAGGATATCGCGCGCCCGCTGGCCGCGATCTTCGCCAAGCACCCGAATGTGCGTGTGGTCCAGTCGGAAATCACCGACCTCGACTTCGCGACTCGCACTGCCGTCACCGCTGACGGGACCTCGACCTCCGCCGACTACCTGGTGTTGGCGGCTGGAGCGCGCGCGAACTACTTCGGAACCAGTGGCGCGCCGGAACATTCGTTTCCGCTGTATTCCGTCGTCGACGCCGAACGGCTCCGGCTGCACGTGCGGTCCATGCTCGAATCCAGCGGCGGCCCACTGGATGTGGTCGTCGTCGGCGGGGGACCGACCGGCGTCGAGACGGCAGGCGCATTCGCCGAACTGTTTGCCGCACTTCGCACGATGAAGCATCGCGGCGGCGATGCCGACGTCTACCTCGTCAACCACGGCAAGGACTTGCTCGCGCCTTTCAGCGAACGATCGCACAAGTACGCGCACGACAAACTCCTCGCCCACGGCGCGAAGTTGAAACTCGGTGTGGGAGTGAGCCGAATCGAGCCCGACGTCGTTCACCTCAGCGACGGAACCACGTTGGCGACGCGCACCGCTGTCTGGGCAGGCGGTGAATCGGCGTCGGAGGTGGCGAGCGGCTGCGGCGCCGCGCCCGGCCGCGGTGGTCGTATCGACGCGACAGCAGACCTCACTGTCGAAAACTTCCCAGCCGTCTACGCCGTCGGCGACGTCGCGAACATTCCGGATGCCGACGGCAAGACGCTTCCGCAATTGGGCTCGGTTGCACAGCAATCGGGATTGTGGGCGGCACACAACATTCGGCGTGACATCGCGGGTCACGACCGAAAGCCGTTTCATTACAAGGACAAAGGCATCATGGCGATGATCGGCCGCGGTGCCGCGATCGCCGAGGTCGGCGCGCACCGTCATCAGGTGGAAGGTCCGCTCGCATACGCTGCGTGGCTCGGTGTGCATGCGGCGCTGCTCAGCGGCGCGCACAGCAAGATCGACGCATTTATGTCCTGGGCATGGGACTACTTCGATCGTGATCACGCTGCGATCGTCGAGTGCCACGGCGAACCCAAGCGCATCGCCTGGGGCGACGAGGTCAAGCCGACGATCTAGTCCGATTCAGTTGCAGAGCAACCTGTCCGATTCGAACTGCAGTTCCAGCGACCGCCCAAACGCGTGGCCCTTGCAGTCAAGCCAGCGCGAGGAAGAGCTTCTCGAGTTCGGCCTCGGTCATGGGTTGTTTGTTGTCCGCTGTGTCACCTGTCATGCATTCGCGAAGGCCGGTGGCGACGATCTTGAAGCCAGCTCTGTCGAGAGCCTTCGATACGGCTGCGAGCTGGGTGACGACGTCTTTGCAGTCGCGGCCGTTCTCGATCATTCCGATGACACCGGCAAGTTGTCCGTGTGCACGGCGCAGCCGGTTCAGTACCAGTGCGATGCTGTCTTCGTCGCCGACCATGGAGTCTCCTCATTCAAGCGGATGGTAGCGACAATGGTACCCCCGGGGGCATCGGGTTCCGGTCCGTGACTGTCACTTGCTCTCGGTTGTGCGTCCACCGAGAGCGCCGATGGCGGCACGTAGTTTGGCAGTGGCTTCGTTTGCGACCGCTGCCAATTCGGGTTCGCCGGTGACCTCGACCATGATCTGAGGATTCATAGCTTCGACGATTATCGACGTGGAGCCAGGAGTCGATATGTCGGCGCGAACGACGACGTTGCACGGCAACAGCAAGCCGATCTGCGGCATCACCCCGACGGCGCGATGCGCGAGTGTCGGATTGCAGGCGCCGAGGATGAGGTAGCGCTCCATGTCCTCGCCGAGCTTCGCTTTCAAGGTGGCCTGCATGTCGATCTCGGTGAGCACACCGAAACCTTGCTCGGACAAAGCTGCCTTCGTGTCGGCGACTGCTGCATCGAAATCGGTGTTGTCGAGCTGTGTGGACAGAGCGATATTCATTTGGTTTCCGTTTCTGTAGGTCAGTGCGTGAACGTGATCGATGGAAGCACCTTGGTCAGCCAGGCCGGAGACCACCACGCTCCGTGTCCGGTGAGTCGAAGCAACACCGGCAGCAGGATGAGTCGGATCAGCACGGCGTCCAGTAGGGCGGCAACGCCGAGGATGATGCCCATTTCTTTCGGAGGTAGGGCGGTCCACCATTGCAGAACCGAGTCGGCCGAGTGCGCCGGCCGAGGCCGAGGCAGAAGTGCTCGGGGGCCTGCGGCGTGTTGCCGTGACGTTATGCGATCGCATGGCATCCGTCCCACGTTGATTGGCCGCAATCGGAGCAGGTGATCGGGTGACACATTGACGCCTCCACGAGGTCGGTGTTCGGTTGAGCCAGGTTGAACATATACCCAGGGGGGTATCTGTCGCAACGAGTCGGCCTCGCTGGAGGCTTTGGTCCCAAGCCGCCCTGATCCACCATTCGGTCGGAGGAGCAGAGCCGAAGTCAGGCTGCGTGGACTGTTGCATGGCGCAGAGCCAAGAACATAGGCGTATGGTCCGTTTCGGGGGCTCATGCGCGATCGAATGGACTGGAGTCGAAGTTGGACGGCTTCCCGTTGATCGCAATGATCTTGGCGATTGCAGCCGCGGTGGGACTGGTGGCGACCAAGCCACGCAAGTCGATGACCGTGGCGTTCATCGGCGTCGGTGCCCTCATCGGGCCGACCGGTACCGCCGAGCGGACAGCCCCAGCCGAACCCGAACCAACCAGGAGTAGCTAATGGCTCACAATGCGCCCATCATCGTCGGCGTAGACGGTTCGCCGTCCTCGAACGAAGCAGTTCGCTGGGCGGCGCAGGAGGCCACCAGGCAGCACGCACCACTGCTGCTCATCCTGGCCGATGTGATACCACTCGGCTATCTTCCCGGAAATGGGTTCTATCAGACCGAGATCGACAAACAAGCCATTGCGGGACGGGCCACGCTTGCCGAAGCGAAGCTGCTTGCAGAGGGCACTGCCAGCAGCGTCGACGTCCAGACCGAGTTCGTGACTGGTTCAGCGATCCAGACACTTCTCGACAGGTCCAAGGATGCCCGCATGCTCGCTATCGGTAGCCGAGGGCTCGGTGCGTTTCGTTCCAGCCTGCTCGGTTCGGTCAGCACCGCACTCGCGATGCATGCCCATTGCCCGGTTGCAGTGATTCGCGATGCGAGGGTCGGCGCGACCCCCGACGCAGGTTCGGTGGTCGTTGGGATCGACGGCTCTGCCACCAGCGTTCATGCCATCGGAATCGCCTTCGACCAGGCATCCAAGCGCGGTGTGGAACTCGTCGCAGTCCACGCGTGGATGGACACCAGCCAGTTCGCTCTGGAGGGCGTCGGTGGGCAGATTGCAGAAGACACCGAGGCCGCAGTATTTTCCGAAAGTCTCGCGGGCTGGCACGGCCAGTATCCCGATGTCGGGGTTCGCCGAGTTCTGGTGAAAGACAGACCTGTTCGGCAACTCCTCGAGGAATCCGCGACCGCGCAGTTGCTGGTCGTAGGCAGTCACGGGCGTGGTGGTTTTACGGGGATGCTGCTCGGTTCCACCAGTCGGGCTCTGCTGCACACGGCTGAGTGCCCGATCATTGTCGCCCGAATTCCTATGTGAGCGTTCGCAAGATGTCGACGCGCCAAGGCGTACGGCACAGATCGGTGGGAGGGTGAGTTCTTCCGTTTCGAGATCACCGAGCTGGCACCGACGCGGGCGCGTCTACCGACAATCTCGGCGAGTTGATCAGAGGTCGTGACGGGACTTCGGCCGAAAGCGAATCGCGCAGACCCACTGCGTCGGCGTCATCCCAGTCAACCTCTCGGATCGTGAATACGTCCGGCGGCCGATCCATACGAATGTTGATCAACCAAGGCTACTGATACGAATCCCGCCTCGCACGGCTCTCGACCGAACAGCCCTACGGAGCAGCAGGGGGAGCCGCGGGAGGAGCCGTCGGGGTTCCAGTAGGCGGCGCAGGAGGCGTCGGCTGCTCACCGCGCATCGGTCCGCCCGGCCCACCGGGCGCGGGACGTTCCATTCGTTCCATCCACGGCGGTCCGCCTGGTCCTCCAGGTCCGCCGGGTCCGGCACCGTCGCGGAACATCATGTGGTGCCCGCCGTGGCGATGATGGCCGTCGTTGCCGTCGCCGACGACATAGCCGAGCGCGAAGCCGATCCCGCCGATCAGCAGGACAGCGATTGCGGCTGTGACGATCTGGGCTGCAAGCGATGCCCGCCAGCGGGCCGCGACGGATTCACGCGGCGCACTCGGAGTCGCTGGCGGTGCAACGGCTGCGGGCTGCGGATCGGGTTGGGCAACCGGCTGTGCGATGCGCTCCGTCACCGGTTCGTTCGGATCCGGAGTTTGCTTGTCGTCCACCACGTGTCGGGCCTTCCGTTGTTCTCGATTCAGGAGCTGACCCGAGCCAACGTAAGCGGCATAACTGGCATTCCGGTCACGCGAAACTGTCAAGTCGCTGTGAACGCACATAAGGTAGCGATGTGAACGACGAGGCAACAGTGAAGCAGGCTGACAAAAGCGACCGCGAACTCGGCCCGTGGGGTCAGCGGCGCGCCAAGATCGCCGCGAACCCCGCACTCAATCTGACCTACAGAATCGTCGTCGGCGTCGTGGGCGCCGCCGTCCTGGTTCTCGGGATCCTCGCCATCCCGTACCCGGGCCCGGGTTGGCTGATCGTCTTCGCAGGTCTCGGCATACTCGCTTCCGAGTTCGAGTGGGCGCACAAGGCTCTGGAATGGGTCAAGGAGCGCTACGACCGTTTTATGGGCTGGTTCGCGACGCAGTCGGTGTGGGTCAAGGGACTCGGCGTGCTGCTGACCGCTGCCATCGTGGTTGTGACGCTGTGGGTGCTCGGCACCTTTGCGCTGGTCGGAGGCTGGATCGGGCTCGAGTCGAGTTGGCTGGAGAGTCCGCTATAACCGAGACTTCGCAGATAGTGCCTGGCACTGCGCTCGCCGACCCGACCTGGTTGGCAACGCAGTTGTCGGCGCTGGCGCGAACCTGGCGCTGTGAGGATCGCCGGGTCATCGGGACGTTGTGGTGGTACATGGCCAGCTCGACATTGCTGGAGCAGCCGCTGCGCGACCTGGTTCACGGTCGACCACCTGCGGACCCGACCTTGGCGAGCACGACGTGCACGATCAGACCCGACGGCTCGCTCGAGAACGTGACATTCGCGTCGACGGTCGACGGTTCCGCGGCGTTCGCGGCGGCGATCCGCGACACGTTGACGTCCGTGATCGGTGCCCTGACAACCGCGAGCGACGCCCCGACACCGTCGTTGTGGGCCGTTGCCACCGACGCGCTCGGCAACCGCGCGCTGGACGGGAGCCGCGAAAAAGGCCCCGACCTGGCGATTCAACTCGCAACGGCAATCGGAACCGAGCTGCCGACACCACGTTTCGTCCGCATCGGCAACAGCCCGTTCGTGCGTCGGGCATCGTGCTGTCTCATCTACGAAACCGAGCGAGCCGACAAATGCTCGAGCTGCCCGCGTCGAACGCCGACCGATCGCGCAGGGCTGCTGGCTGCTGTCGCGCGTCGTGGCCGATAACATAGGTCCGCCGGAGACGAACTCTTCCGGCAGCACACCACCCAACCTCAGGAGTACATCGCCGTGAGCATGCCAGCCTCGTCATCGCCAGAAACCCTCGTCCGGGTTCCGGCTGGGACGACGGCAGGCGCCGCGGTACGCGAGGCAGGGCTGCCGGGTAAGGGTCCGGACGCGATCGTCGTCGTACGCGACAGCGAAGGCCAACTCAAGGATCTCGGCTGGATCCCGGACACCGATGTCGAGGTCGAAGCCGTCGGTGCGGACACCGCCGACGGACGTAACGTCATCAGGCACTCCGCGGCCCACGTCCTCGCTCAGGCGGTCCAGCAGGAGTTCCCGACCGCCAAGCTCGGCATCGGTCCGCCGATCAAGGACGGCTTCTACTACGACTTCCGCGTCGACAAGCCGTTCACTCCGGAAGACCTCGTCAAGCTCGAAGCCCGGATGAAGAAGATCGTCAAAGGCTCGCAACGCTTTTCGCGTCGAGTCGTCGATAACATCGAGGATGCCCGCACCGAACTCGCGAACGAACCGTTCAAGCTGGAACTGATCGACGACAAGTCGGGCATCGACGACCCCGAGGTCATGGAGGTCGGCGGTAAAGAACTGACGATCTACGACAACCTCGATCCGCGTTCGGGCGAACGGGTCTGGTCCGACCTGTGCCGTGGTCCGCACATCCCGACCACAAAGCACATTCCGGCGTTCAAGCTCACCCGCAGCTCCGCCGCGTATTGGCGCGGTGACCAGAGTCGTGAGGACCTGCAGCGGATCTACGGCACCGCGTGGGAATCGCAGGAGGCGCTCGACCGCCACCTCGAACTGCTGGCCGAGGCCGAGCGTCGCGATCATCGCAAGCTCGGTTCGGAACTGGACCTCTTCAGCTTCCCCGACGAACTCGGCTCCGGGCTGCCTGTCTTCCACCCCAAGGGCGGCATCATCCGCCAGGAGATGGAGGACTACTCGCGTAAGCGACACGTCGAGGCCGACTACGAGTTCGTTTACACACCACACATCACCAAGGGCAAGCTGTTCGAGGTCTCGGGCCACCTCGACTGGTACAAGGACGGCATGTTCCCGTCGATGCACCTCGACGCGGAACACAACGACGACGGCACCGTGCGCAAGCCGGGGCAGGACTACTACGTCAAGCCGATGAACTGCCCGATGCACTGCCTGATCTTCCGTACCCGCGGCCGGTCCTACCGTGAATTGCCGCTGCGGATGTTCGAGTTCGGGTCGGTGTACCGGTACGAGAAGTCGGGCGTCGTCCACGGTCTGACCCGGGTGCGCGGGATGACTCAGGACGACTCGCACATCTACTGCACCAAAGAGCAGATGCGCGACGAACTCGCGAGCATCCTGACCTTCGTTCTCGACCTGCTGAAGGACTACGGACTCGACGACTTCTATCTCGAACTGTCGACCAAGGACCCGAAGAAGTTCGTCGGGTCCGATGAGGTGTGGGAAGAGTCGACCGCAGTTCTCGAAGAGGTTGCGACGGCATCCGGACTCGAGTTGGTCCCCGATCCCGGCGGCGCGGCGTTCTACGGTCCGAAGATCTCCGTGCAGGCGCGCGACGCCCTCGGGCGAACCTGGCAGATGTCGACGATTCAGCTCGACTTCAACACCCCCGAGCGATTCGAGTTGGAGTACACCGGATCCGACGGCAGCAAGCAGCGTCCGGTCATGATTCACCGTGCGCTGTTCGGCTCGATCGAGCGCTTCTTCGGAGTTCTGACCGAGCATTACGCAGGCGCGTTCCCCGCTTGGCTTTCGCCGGTTCAGGTGGTCGGCATCCCGGTCGCCGAACCGTACGTCGAGCATCTGCACGACGTCGCGGATCTGTTGCGTAAGAACGGCATCCGCGTCGAAATCGATTCGAGCGACGACCGGATGCAGAAGAAGATCTTCAACCACACCGCCCAGAAGGTGCCGTTTATGTTGCTCGCGGGCGAACGTGACGTCGCCGCGGGCGCTGTCAGCTTCCGATTCAGGGACGGGACCCAGGTCAACGGCGTTCGCGTCGCCGATGCTGTTGCTGCCGTTGTCGATTGGATCGCCAGGCGCGAAAACGCCTCGCCGACGGCAGCGCTCTTCGAAGCTCATGCGCAGGAGCGGCAGGAATGAGCGAGGGCGAGAGCGTCGGCAACGGCGAGTCCGTCGTCGATCGAGGCGCGGGGCATCCCGACCGATTGCAACGTCTGTGGACGCCGCACCGTATGTCCTACATCGCGGAAGCGACGACGCCGAGCAACGCGTCGAGCGAACCGTTCTCCGACATCCCGAAGATGTCCGACGAAGACGGCCTTGTCGTTGCGCGCGGCGAACTCGTCTACGCCGTCCTCAACCTCTATCCGTACAACCCGGGGCACATGATGGTCGTGCCGTACCGCCGGATTGCCAACCTCGAGGATCTGACGCCGGAGGAAAGCGCCGAGTTGATGGCGTTCACCCAGAAGGCAATTCGTGTGATCAAGAGCGTCTCCAACCCGCCGGGCTTCAACGTGGGGCTCAACCTCGGTGGGGTGGCAGGCGGTTCACTCGCCGAGCATCTGCACCAGCACATCGTTCCGCGCTGGGGCGGTGACGCGAACTTCATCACGATCGTCGGCGGCGTGAAGGTGATGCCGCAGTTGCTGCGCGACACCCGTGCGTTGCTCGCCGACGCATGGGCCGAACAAACATGACTGGAATGGGGAACACCAGGTGCTGAGCTTCTTCGGTCGAGCAGCGGTCTCGAAGGCCACCGCGCCGCTGGGAAGAGCGCTGAACAGTACCGGTCTGACGCCGGACGCTGTGACGGTCATCGGCACGGTTGCGTCGATCGTCGCGGCAGTGACGCTTTTTCCGACAGGACACCTGTTCTGGGGCGCGATGGTCATCTGGCTGTTCGTCATGTTCGACATGCTCGACGGTGCGATGGCCCGCGCCCGCGGTGGTGGCACCAAGTACGGAGCGGTGCTCGACGCCACCTGCGATCGCGTCGCCGACGGTGCCATCTTTGCAGGCCTGACTTGGTGGGCCGTCTACCACGAGAACAGCAAGCATCTGCTGGTCGCGACCCTGATCTGCCTGGTGACCTCGCAGGTGATCTCCTACGCGAAGGCGCGTGCGGAGGCGAGTGGGCTCTCCGCTGACGGTGGCCTCATCGAACGTCCGGACCGCCTTGTCATCGTGCTGGTCGGCGCTGGGTTCACCGGGATCGGTGGCTACCTCGATATCGCATGGCTGCACTGGTCGATTCATGTCGCGATGTGGATCCTTGCGGTCGCGAGCGTCATCACGGTGTTCCAGCGGGTCCTCGAAGTTCGCGGTTCCGAGGGCGCTCGCGTCATCATTCCTGTTCAGGCCAAGCCGTCCGACGAACCCGACGCGGCGGCAGAGCGATGAAATTCAAGGAGCGGGCCGCAGACCTCGGTTATGCAGCTGGGTGGCGTGTCGTCCGAGCCTTGCCCGAACGCGGGGCATCGCGCCTGTTCGACCGCGGCGCCGACTTCGCCGCACACCGCAACGGTGGTCCGGATCAGTTGCGCCGCAACCTTGCTCGCGTGATCGGTACGGCGCCCGAGGATGTGCCCGACGAGCTGATTCAGGCCAGCCTGCGGTCGTACGCGCGGTACTGGCGGGAGGCGTTTCGGCTTCCGTCGATGGATGCGAACCAGCTCGCCGCCGCCGTCGACAGGGTGATCGTCGGCACCGAGCACGTGGACGCGGCGCTCGCAACGGGCAAGGGTGCGATTCTCGCGTTGCCACACAGCGGCAACTGGGATCTTGCCGGTGTGTACGCGGTGCATCGCTGGGGCACCTTCGCGACCGTCGCCGAACGGCTGAAGCCGGAATCGTTGTTCTGGCGCTTCGTCCGCTACCGCGAAAGCCTCGGTTTCGAGATCATTCCGCTCAGCGGCGGGGAGGAACCGCCGTTCGCGGTGCTGTCGGAGCGACTGCGATCGGGCAAGATCGTCTGCCTGCTCGGTGAACGGGATCTCGCGAAACACGGTGTGCCCGTGACGTTCTTCGGCGAACCGACCCGGATGCCAGCGGGTCCGGCGAAGTTGGCGATCGAAACCGGCGCTGCGTTGCTACCGGTGCACTGCTGGTTCACCGACGGCGACTGGGGTTTCTCGGTCGAGGCGCCCGTGGATACGAGCGGCGGCGTCGAGAAGGCAACTCAGCTGCTCGCAGGTCATTTCGAAGCCAACATCGCCGCGCATCCCGCTGACTGGCACATGCTGCAGCCGTTGTGGCTGGCGGACCTCTCCGATTCGCGCCTCGCGCGTATGGGGGAGACGCGGTGAACATCGGAATGGTCTGCCCGTACTCGTTCGACGTTCCCGGCGGCGTCCAGGCGCACGTGGTCGAGTTGGCGGAGGTGTTCATCGAGCGCGGCCATCGGGTCAGCGTGCTCGCGCCGGCCTCCGACGACACGGTGCTGCCGGACTTCGTCGTCTCGGCCGGCCGGGCAGTCGCCATTCCGTACAACGGTTCAGTCGCCAGATTGTCCTTCGGCCCCGTGGCCTACGCGCGAATTCGGCGCTGGATCAACGACAACGACTTCGACGTGCTGCACATTCACGAACCCAATGCTCCGAGTCTGTCGATGCTTGCGCTCAAGATCGCGGAAGGTCCGATCGTCGCGACTTTTCACACGTCGACCACGAAGTCGTTGATGCTGAGTACCTTTCAGGGTGTGCTCAAGCCGTATCACGAGAAGCTAAGCGGTCGGATCGCCGTCTCCGAGCTCGCTCGGCGTTGGCAGGTCGAGGCGCTCGGCTCGGACGCCGTCGAGATCCCGAACGGCGTCGACGTCCCGGCATTCGCAAACGCAGCACCGCTCGACGGCTATCCGCGTGCAGGTGGAACAGTCCTGTTCCTCGGACGCTACGACGAACCACGCAAGGGCATGTCGGTTCTCCTCGAGGCGTTGCCTGCATTGGTCGAGCGCCACCCGGACCTCGAGGTGCTCGTCGTCGGACGCGGTGACGACGAGAAGCTACGCAAAGACGCCGGACCGTACGCGAAGCATCTGCGCCTGCTCGGACAGGTGACGGACGAAGAAAAGGCGTCGGCACTGCGTAGCGCCGACGTCTACTGCGCACCGAACATGGGCGGGGAAAGTTTCGGCATCGTGCTCGTGGAAGCTTTGGCTGCTGGAACGCCGGTCGTCGCAAGCGAATTGGATGCGTTCCGACGTGTGTTACGCGACGGAGCGGCAGGAATGCTCGTGCCGATCGGCGATTCGGCCCGCCTTTCCGATGCGCTCGACATCGTGCTGACCGACTCCGTCCGGCGCGAATCACTGATTGCAGCGGGAACTCGCGCAGTCGCCGACTACGACTGGCCGGTGGTCGCCGAGCAGATCTTGCGGGTCTACGAGACCGTGACCCTCGGTGACAGTCGCGTCAGTGTTGCCGGCTGATGACGTTCTCCGCGCTCACGATCCTGGTTCTGGGTCTGATTGCCGTGGTTTTCATGGCGGTCGGGCTCTGGGCGTACTCCACGGCGAATCGCCTCGACCGGTTGCACGTTCGGTCCGACAAGTCCTGGCAGGCGCTCGATGCTGCCTTGGCACGGCGCTCGGTGGTCGTTCGCGCTGTTGCTCTCGGGTCGATGGCATCGGACCCCGAACGGAGTCAACGGCTGACGATCCTTGCCGACAATGCCGAACGCGCGGATCGCGAGGACCGTGAGGTTGTCGAGAACGCGTTGTCCGGCGCGCTGTCGTCGATCGACATCGAGACGCTGCGCCCGCAACTCGTCGCAGAATTGGCCGACGCCGAGGCCAGGGTGCTCATCGCCCGCCGATTCCACAACGATGCTGTCCGAGACACCCTCGCGATCCGTTCTCGACCGCTGGTGCGGATTCTCCATCTCGGCGGTACCGCACCACTGCCGACGTACTTCGAGATCACCGAACGCGCGAAGCCTTCGGCCGCAACAGGTTTGACTCTCGACTCCAACCGGACCTCGTCGCGCGTCGTGCTGCTCGACGAAACGGGCAAGGTCCTGCTGATGCAGGGTCACGATCCGATGGTTCCCGAGGTGTCGTTCTGGTTCACGATCGGCGGCGGCGTACTCGGGGGAGAGACCTTGCGGGCAGCAGCGGTCCGCGAGATCGCGGAAGAAACGGGCAAGAAGGCCGACCCGGACGAGTTACGCGGACCGATGTGGCGTCGGGTCGCGGTGTTTCCGTTCAACGGCGAACTCATCAGATCCGAAGAGTTGTTCTTCGCGCTGCAGGTGCCGCATTTCGAGCCGAGCCAAAGTGGTTTCACCGAGGTCGAGCGACACGCGATCACCGGCCACCGTTGGTGCGATGCCGAGGAGATCGGCAAGCTCAACGAGGCAGGTGAGACCGTGTATCCGTACGATCTTGCAGACCTACTCGACGAGGCGCGCGCCGTCGTTGCCAAAGGCGTGCAGCCCGAGGTCCGCTCGATCCGCTGACCTGAGTCGGCCGGCGGACTACCTCATCGAGAAGCAACCTTTGAGGGTCTGGAAGTCACCGGCGAATGCGAGGCCACCGCTGCAGGTCGGGCCGTTGACGCCGTCGATCGTGACCTTGCCGTTGGTCCCTGCGATGCCGAGGGCCAAGCCTGGACGGACACCTTCGGCGGTGACCGATGCGCCAGGTCCGATGGCGATAACCGCGGGTGCCGACAGGTTCTGAGCGTCCGACGATGCAGTTCCGCCGCCGTTTGCGATCGCGAGTGCGAGACCCTGAGGACCGGAATTCGCCGTAGCCGTTCCGTCCATCCCGAAGGCGGCCGCTGCGCTGCCGGGAACGCTTGTCGCGGAGCAGGAAGCCTGCTCCGAAGTGGTCGAGGTGACGGTTGCGGAACCGGGGGCGCGACAATCCGCAGTCGGTGCCGCTCCTGCTGCCGGTGCCAGCGCTATGGCTGCGCCGGCTGCTGCGAAAGCGCCGGCCATGACCAGTGACGTACGCCGGGCGTTGTGTTTCGACATTTTTTGGATCTCCTTCGACGAACCGAGACAAAACGATGCACGAACGATTCATATCTACCCTGTTTCCGCCGGTCGAAACGCTAATCGGACAAAACAGCCCGTTTCGTGACGTTTGCCGAAACCTGGCATGCTGTCGGCGGTGTGGGCAGTCCTTGCGGTAGCGGGCGCCGTCGTCATCGCAACCGGTTGGTTGCCGGGCTCGGCGGCCGAGGAGATCGCGATCGACCGCGGTGGCCCGGTCCTCGCTTTTCTCGTTGCGGCGACGGTATTGGCCGAACTCGCCGACCGTGCCGGAGTGTTCGACGTTGCCGCGGCTGCGTGTGCGCGAGCGGCGCGCGGCAGCATCTTTCGACTGTTTCTTCTCGTGGCAGTGCTTGCCGTGGCGACGACCGTTGTGATGGGTATCGACACGACCGCCGTGTTGCTGACCCCGGTAGTCCTGGCTCTGACGTTGCGACTCGGTGTGCGGCCATGGCCGTTCGCGTTGCTCGTGCTGTGGCTCGCGAACACCTCCAGCCTGTTGCTTCCCGTGTCGAACTTGACCAATTTGCTTGCCCAACAACGAGAGATGCTGCATGCGCTGGAGTTCGCGCGCCGCATGGCACTGCCCCAGCTAGCCGCGGTGGTCATCACCGTCGCCTTTCTCGCAGCGTTGTACCGACGTGACCTCGTCGGTGGGTACGACATCCCGGACCGCACCGACCCTCCCGATCGCTGGACCTACCGACTCTGCGCGATCAGCTGTGCCGCGCTGGCCCCCGCAGTGCTTGTCGGCATCGCGCCCGCAGTCGCGGCATCGGTCTGTGCGCTGGCGACCGTCGTCGTATTCGCCGTGCGAGATCGTGCCGGGCTCGAGTGGTCGCTGATTCCATGGCGACTCGTCGTCCTCACCGAAGGACTGTTTCTCGTCGTCGGCGCACTCTCGCGCCACGGCTTGACCGATCTTCTTGCCCGGCTGGCGGGTGATTCGCCGTGGCTCGCCTCGATCGTCGGCGCCGGCGCTGCGAATCTCGTCAACAATCTGCCCGCCTACCTGGCCATAGAGCAGGCGATCGCGCCGGGGGAGACGACGCAGCTGTTCGCGGCTCTCGTCGGGACCAACACCGGCCCGCTGATCACGGTGTGGGCGTCGCTTGCGACGCTGCTCTGGCGTGAACGGTGCCTGGCCCGCGGCGTCGAGGTGCCGATCGGGAAGCTCGCGTTGGTCGGGATCTGCGGCGCGCCCCTGGTGGTCCTCGGAGCTACCGCGGCACTGCTGATCACGGTGTGACCCCCTGGTGTGACGCGGGCGACAAGGCCAGTGGCACCGGACTGGATATGAAGTTGGCTTCGGCGCCCGACTAGGCTTGTGGCCGCACTATCACCTACCTAGACATCTACCCAGGAGTTCGCCGTGAGCACCCCCGATAGCACCCAGACGACCGGCACAGCCCGCGTGAAGCGCGGCATGGCCGAGATGCTCAAGGGCGGGGTCATCATGGACGTCGTCACCGCCGACCAGGCGAAGATCGCCGAAGATGCCGGCGCGGTCGCCGTGATGGCACTCGAGCGGGTACCCGCAGACATCCGCGCTCAGGGCGGCGTTTCGCGGATGAGCGATCCCGACATGATCGACGGCATCATCGAGGCCGTCTCGATCCCCGTGATGGCGAAGGCACGCATCGGACACTTCGTCGAGGCGCAAATTCTGCAGAGCCTCGGCGTCGACTATGTCGACGAGTCCGAGGTCCTTACTCCCGCCGACTACGCCAACCACATCGACAAGTGGAACTTCACCGTCCCGTTCGTCTGTGGCGCGACCAACCTCGGCGAGGCATTGCGCCGGATCACCGAGGGCGCGGCCATGATTCGCTCCAAGGGTGAAGCGGGCACCGGTGACGTATCCAATGCGACCACACACATGCGCAAGATTCGCGACGAGATCCGCCGCCTGACGTCGCTGCCCGAAGACGAGCTGTACGTCGCCGCGAAGGAGTTGCAGGCACCGTACGACCTCGTCAAGGAGATCGCGCAGGCAGGCAAGCTCCCGGTCGTGCTGTTCACCGCAGGCGGCATCGCAACTCCCGCCGACGCTGCGATGATGATGCAGCTCGGCGCCGAAGGCGTCTTCGTCGGATCCGGCATCTTCAAGTCCGGCAACCCGGCCGAGCGCGCGTCGGCGATCGTCAAGGCCACGACGTTCTACGACGACCCCGACGTGCTGGCCAAGGTGTCGCGTGGCCTCGGCGAAGCGATGGTCGGCATCAACGTCGAAGAACTGCCCGTCGATCACAGGCTCGCTCAGCGCGGTTGGTAGTTGCCCCGCTCCGCAATCGCAGGTCGGTCGCGGTGGTCCCAGCGCACATCGATGTCCGGGATCTCCGCGACGAGGCGGTCGCGGGCGAGCAGGGCATCGACGGTCCACAGGTGGTCGGGCGCCGTCGCTCTGCGTAGTGCGCCTTCGCCGAGCTGAAGCCGGACGGTCAGATCGAAGGCGAGCCCACGCCCGAGCAGCATCGGACCCGCGACGATCACCACTGTGTTGTCCGTCGCAGTTTCGACGGTTGCCCGCGCCGACCGATCCGCCTTCTCGTCCCACAGCGCCGGGAGCCAGCGGCCCTGCGTGCGGAGCGAATCGACGACCTCTCTCGCGAGTGCCTCGTAGTCGAACCATAGTGTGCGGTAAGACATCTCGTCGTTGCGGCCGAACTCCAGTCGGATCGATGCGGGACGCACGTAGTCGTGCACCGAGACGACGGCCGCGGGTCGGCCCCGATCACGCAACGCCCGAGACACGATGTGCGCGAACGGCACTGGATCGGCGGCATCCGCACCGATGACCGCGACGACGATACGGTTTGCGGGCGGCCAGGATTCGATCCGTGAGCAGACCTGTCAACCCGGCAGCGGTGATCGGTACGTACGTCGGCACCGTTCAATCTTGCCCGGTACTGCAATTGCTAGCCTGAGCCCGACGACCGAAGGGGATTGCGCATGGCGACGATCGAGCAAGCGCTACAGATCGAGAAGCTCGAAAAAGACATCTTCCGAGGTGCGTCGACCGAGACGACACTGATGCGCACGTTCGGCGGGCAGGTCGCAGGTCAGGCGCTGGTCGCGGCGGTCCGAACGGTCGACCCGGAATTTCAGGTCCACTCCCTGCACGGCTACTTTCTGCGACCGGGCAACCCAGCGAAGGCGACGGTATACCTCGTCGACCGCATTCGAGACGGGCGCTCGTTCTGCACGCGTCGCGTGACCGGTGTGCAGGACGGCAAGGCGATCTTCACCATGTCGGCGTCTTTCCACGTGTTCGAGGAAGGCATCGCGCATCAGGACGAGATGCCTGACGTCCCGGGTCCCGAGGAGATTGCCGATTCCGCGGAAACGCTGAGTCCGGATCGGCAGTGGGTGCTGCGTGAATGGTCCAACTACGACATTCGAGTGCTGCCCGACGACATGGTCGTCAAGCGACCCGGCGCTGCGTCGCAGCAGCAGGTGTGGTTCCGCTACCGGGAGAAACTGCCCGACGAGCCCGTCTTCCACGTCTGCACACTCGCCTACATGAGCGACATGACGCTGCTCGGGTCCGCGAAGGTGATTCACCCCGACGAGATCACGATGAACGCATCGCTCGACCATGCGCTGTGGTTCCTGCGGCCGTTCCGCGCCGACGAGTGGTTGCTCTACGACCAGTCGTCACCCTCGGCCGGGTTCGGTCGGGCGCTGACGCAGGGCCGGATCTTCGACGCTGCCGGCAATATGGTTGCCGCGGTCGTGCAGGAGGGCCTGACTCGAACGCTGCGAGAAGACTGAGCGCCGAACCTATGACTGCACGACCCGTGACCTCTCGATCTGTTACTGCTCGACCCAAGATCGGCGTTCTTGCTTTGCAAGGTGATGTCCGCGAACACTTCTCGGCGTTGGACGCCTGCGGGGCCGACGCTGTGGGCGTTCGCCGAGTCAGCGAGTTGCGCAGCATCGACGGTCTGGTGATTCCAGGCGGCGAGTCGACGACGATCAGCCGTCTGCTTACTGTTTTCGAGGTTCTGGAGCCACTTCGCGAGCTGCTCGGCGACGGTCTGCCCGCCTTCGGCTCGTGCGCAGGCATGATCATGCTTGCCTCGGAAGTGCTCGATACCCGGCCGGACGCCCAGCACCTCGACGCTATCGATATGACGGTGCGACGCAACGCATTCGGTCGTCAAGTCGACTCGTTCGAGACCGATCTCGATTTCGCAGGCATCGACGGCGAGAAGATGCGCGCGGTGTTCATTCGAGCGCCGTGGGTCGAGCGTGCCGGCGATGGTGTCGATGTGCTGGCCACGGTGCCGAACGGTCCAGCTGCGGGACGCATCGTCGCTGTCAGGCAGGGCGCGGTGGTGGCAACGTCGTTCCATCCGGAAGTGACCGGCGATCTACGCGTCCACGACCTGTTCGTCGATATCGTGCGAAAAGCGCGTTAACGCGGCGAGTAAAGTGAAATAGCTGTCAGCCGGTCACGCGGATACCGGGCACTCGACTCGAAGGAACTAGCGCATGAGCGGCCACTCCAAATGGGCGACCACCAAGCACAAGAAGGCCGTGATCGACGCCCGGCGTGGCAAGTCCTTCGCAAAGCTGATCAAGAACATCGAGGTCGCTGCCCGCACCGGAGGCGGTGACCCGTCGGGCAACCCGACGTTGTACGACGCGATTCAGAAGGCCAAGAAGACGTCGGTCCCCAACGACAACATCGAACGCGCGCGCAAGCGCGGTGCCGGTGAGGAAGCGGGCGGCGCCGACTGGCAGACGATCATGTACGAGGGCTACGGACCCAACGGTGTCGCTCTGCTCGTCGAATGTCTGACAGACAACCGCAACCGTGCCGCAGGCGAGGTCCGCACCGCCATGACCCGAAACGGCGGCAACCTTGCCGACCCGGGTTCCGTCGCCTACCTGTTCTCCCGCAAAGGTCTCGTCACGCTCGACAAGAACGGACTCACCGAGGACGACATCTTGACGGCCGTACTCGAGGCCGGCGCAGAGGATGTGTCCGACCTTGGTGAGAGCTTCGAAATCGTCAGCGAGCCAACCGATCTCGTTGCCGTACGGTCGGCATTGCAAGAGGCGAGCATCGACTACGACTCCGCTGAAGCAAGCTTTCAGCCGTCGGTGAGTGTTGCAGTCGATGCCGACGGCGCGCGCAAGGTGTTCAAACTGATCGACGCACTCGAAGACCTCGACGACGTGCAGAACGTCTACTCCAACGTCGACGTCTCCGACGAGGTCCTCGCCGAACTGGAGGACTGAGGCTGTCGCTAGCGGACGAACTTGGCGCCGGCGAGTGCGGCGAACTCGTTGTTCTGGAGACCGCTGATATCGACCCGAATCCGACTCTTGCCATCGACCGGGATGCTGACAGGGATCTCGTCGGTGTACTTGAATTCGGCAGGCCCGTAAACGGCGTTGCCGCCGACGTAGACCGTCAGCGACGCTACGCCGTCTATGTCGTCGTCGATCGAGGTCTCGTCGGTCATGCCGAGAGTGAAGTCGAGCGATTTTTAGCCGAGCGGGATGTTGAATTCGGCGGTGTAGCTCTCCGGCGAGTAGTAGTCGCCTTCCCATACCCAGCTGAACTGGTAGGACTTGCCGTTGATCTTGATGTCGTCGGAGGTCGGTTCGCCCTTGACGAACTGTTCCTCCGGGATATTGCCGACGTAGAGCGGATTCGTCGCCCACGTTTCCGTCGGACCGGCCGCGGCTGTGCCGTTGGTTACCGATGCGCTCGTCGCTGACGTTCGCGTCGCGGAACTTGTAGGCTGCGTCGTCGACGTCGCGGGCGTAGTGGTCTTTGCCGCCGTGGTGGTCTGCGCTGTCGTTGTCGTGGTGGCCGCATCTGTCGAGTCCTGGCCCGAACATCCCGAAAGCGTGAGTGCGGCAAGAACGAACCCTGCTGCTAGTCGGTTGGGGACGGTGTCAGCGCGCATCGGCTACCTCTCGATAAGGGGGGTACTCATATCTATCAGCGCGCCGTGTAACCGCATGTCAGCAAATCGAATGAACTTCGGTCGATATGGTTCAGACGACCGGTTGTGTCGCAACCGCAGATTGTCGGCTTCGACCGCTAGGCTCTCGAACAGCTGTTCGTAGTGGCGAGAGGAGTTCGGGTGCGGGTGATGGGTGTCGACCCTGGGCTCACTCGGTGTGGCCTGAGCTTGATCGAGAGCGGTCGCGGGCGCGAAGTCACCGCGCTGGATATCGACGTTGTTCGTACTCCTGCGGATATGGAATTGTCGCGCCGGCTGCTGCTGATCGCCAATGCCGCCGAGTACTGGATGGACACACACAAACCGACTGCCGTTGCGATCGAGCGGGTGTTCTCGCAACAGAACGTACGGACCGCGATGGGAACCGCTCAGGCGGGTGGCGTCATCGCGTTGGCCGCCGCGCGCAGAGACATTCCGGTCACCTTTCACACACCGAGCCAAGTCAAGTCGGCGGTCACAGGCAATGGTGCCGCGGACAAGAACCAGGTCACCGCGATGGTCACCCGCATCCTCGGCTTGCAGACGAAACCGACACCCGCGGATGCGGCCGATGCGCTCGCGCTCGCGATCTGCCATTGCTGGCGGGCGCCGATGATGGAGCGGATGGCGCAGGCCGAAGCCGCTGCTGCGGAACAGAAGAAACGCTACGAGGCGCGGTTGGCGCAGGTTCGTAAGGAGGCGAAGGCCAGATGATTGCATCCGTCCGCGGTGAGGTTCTCGAAATCGCTCTCGATCACGTCGTCATCGAGGCGGCGGGTGTCGGGTATCGCCTCAATGCGACACCCGCAACCCTCGCCACTCTGCAACGAGGGTCGGAGGCGCGTCTTGTCACCGCGATGATCGTCCGCGAAGATTCGATGACTCTTTTCGGTTTCTCCGACACCGAATCGCGCGACCTCTTCGGTCTGTTGCAGACGGTCTCCGGTGTCGGACCCAGGCTTGCGATGGCGGTGCTCGCAGTCCTGGAACCCGAAGCGCTGCGCAAGGCGCTCGCCGAAGGCAATCACACAGCCCTGATGCGCGTGCCCGGTATCGGTAAGCGTGGCGCAGAGCGTCTCGTCGTCGAACTGCGGGACAAGGTCGAAGCAGTCCCTGTGCACGCAGGTCCGGCCGGTTCGCAGCCGGTTGCCGGATCTGGACCCGTTCGCGATCAGATCGTCGAGGCGTTGACCGGCCTCGGCTTTCCCGCCAAACAGGCCGAACAGGCAACCGATTCGGTGCTCGCAGCGGAGCCGGAGGCGACGACATCGGTCGCGCTACGGTCGGCACTCGGGTTGCTCGGTAGGAACCGATGACCGTGGATTCGGACGAATCTCAAGTCACCGCAAGTTATTTGACGTCCGACGGCGACGTCGAAGCAAGCCTGCGGCCGAAAAGCCTCGACGACTTCATCGGTCAGCCGCGGGTCCGGGAACAGCTGCAACTCGTCCTGAGTGGCGCGAAGATGCGCGGCGGCACACCCGATCACATTCTCCTGTCGGGTCCGCCCGGGCTCGGCAAGACGAGCATGGCGATGATCATCGCTGCCGAACTGAACTCATCCCTGCGGCTGACCTCCGGTCCTGCACTGGAACGCGCGGGTGATCTCGCCGCCATGCTCAGCAACCTCGTCGAAGGCGACGTGCTGTTCATCGACGAGATACATCGGATCGCGCGTCCTGCCGAAGAGATGCTCTACCTCGCGATGGAAGACTTCCGCGTCGACGTGATCGTCGGCAAAGGGCCTGGTGCGACCTCTATTCCGCTCGAGGTCGCACCGTTCACCCTTGTCGGTGCGACAACGCGGTCCGGAGCATTGACCGGACCCCTACGCGACCGCTTCGGTTTCACCGCCCACATGGACTTCTACGAACCTGCCGAGCTGCAGCGAATCCTGGCGCGGTCCGCGCGGATACTGGGCGTCGAGCTGGGGGAGGACGCCGCTGCGGAAATCGCCGGGCGGTCCCGTGGCACACCACGTATCGCGAACCGGTTGCTGCGACGAGTGCGCGACTATGCCGAAGTGCGGGCTGACGGCATCATCACCCGCGACATCGCACGAGCCGCGCTTGCGGTCTACGACGTCGACAGGCTCGGACTCGACCGCCTCGACCGGTCGGTGCTCAGCGCACTCGTGCGCAGTTTCGGCGGTGGACCGGTCGGTGTCTCGACACTTGCCGTCGCCGTCGGTGAGGAACCCGCCACCGTCGAAGAGGTCTGCGAGCCGTTTCTGGTGCGTGCAGGCATGATCGCGCGCACCCCACGTGGCCGCGTCGCCACCGCCGCCGCATGGGAACAACTCGGCCTCGTCCCGCCTCCGGACCTCGCCGTCGGCGGTATCGAAGTACGAGCAAGCGAACCCCAATTGGAGCTGTTCGAAGACCGCTAGCTCGGGTCGTGCCGGCCGTATCGTGCGCAGTAGGCGGCTCGAACCGCCAGCGTTCCCGGGTCGTGGAGGCGATCATGGCAGGGTAATGGCAGACTGGGGTACTGCCGTGGGTCAATCCGACCCGCGATACCGCATGCCTGCCGAACCGCTGAGGACTGACTGTCGCAATGGAAAATCTGCTCTTTCCGCTCCTGCTCGTTGCCCTGATCGTCCCGATGTACCTCGCGACGCGTCGGCAGAAGAAGGAGATGGCGAAGACAGCTGCAATGCAGTCCGAGCTCTCCGTCGGCGATCGCGTGCTGATGACCAGTGGCATCCAGGGCATCATCGTCGAGGTCGACGAGACATCGATCGACCTCGAGATCGCCGAAGATGTGATCACGACGTGGACGCGCTCCGCCGTGCGGGAAGTGCTGTCCGACGACGCATACGACGAGTCGGATGCGGTCGCCGAGGTCGAGACGGACGCCGAGGAAACCCCGGCGACGGACACGACCCCGCGCCTCAACAAGGACTGACGCTCGCAACGGCACGACCGCGTCGTGCCGCATCGTCGACAACCGCAGTTGTCCTTATAGCCGTCGGCCGGTAAAGGCCGCGTCGACCACGAGGTTGTTCGACAAGCCCAATCACTCGCTACCGAGGAGAAATACGAACCGTGGCACCCCAGGGATCGGTGCGTCCAGCGCGCTCGCTCATCGTTTTCGGCGTACTGATGGGCATCGTCTACGCGCTGGTGTTCTTCACCGGCGACAAGTCCCCGACCCCGAAGCTGGGGATCGACCTGCAGGGCGGCACGCGCGTCACGCTGACCGCACGAACGCCCGACGGCAGCGCACCGAGTCAAGATTCGCTCAAGCAGGCGCAGGCCATCATCGAGACCCGTGTCAACGGACTCGGCGTTTCGGGCTCCGAAGTGATCATCGACGGCGACAACCTCGTCATTACGGTGCCTGGTGACGACAGTTCGCAAGCCCGCACACTCGGTCAGACCGCACGCCTCTACATCCGGCCGGTGCTCGATCCGCCCGCCGCAGCGGCGCCACCCGCGGCCACACCTCCCGCACCAGCGGACTCCGCGCCGGTGCCTGCCACGCCACCGACCGAACAGCAGCCGCAGAGCCGTCCGTTCCCGGCGCAGGACCCGCCGACCGACGTACCGGCCCCGACAGACGGGTCCGAACCGACCTCAGCCCCCAGTGCACCGCCGACCACCGCGTCGAACGAGCCGCCACCGCTTTCCGGGCCCGACCAGGCCGCGAAGGAAATCACCGACGCCAAAAATGCGCGGCAGAGTCTCGATCCCGCAATTCAGGCAGCTGCCTTCGCCGCGCTGGACTGCAACGCCCCCGATCCGCTGCAAGGTAACGACGACCCAGCCCTGCCGCTGGTCACCTGTGGTGAGCAGGGCGAGAAGTTCCTGCTCGGACCGAGCATCATCGACGGCCAGGACATCGCGGACGCCTCCTCGTACTACGAGCAGCAGCAGGCCCGGAACGTCGTGAGCCTCGAATTCGATGCGGCAGGCAGCAAGACGTGGGCGAAGTTCACGTCGGAGAACCTGCAGAAGCGCGCAGCTTTCACGCTGGATTCCAAGGTCGTCAGCGCACCGGTCATCCAGGGTGCGACACCTGAGGGCAGCGCGACACAGATCACCGGCGACTTCACGCCGAGTGCCGCCAAAGAACTGGCGAACACGCTGAAGTACGGCTCGCTGCCGCTCTCGTTCTCGTCGTCGGAAGCGGAGACGGTGTCGGCGTCGCTCGGACTCTCGTCGTTGCGAGCCGGGTTGCTTGCCGGTGCGATCGGTCTCGCGGTCGTCCTGCTGTACTGCCTGTTCTACTACCGCATGCTCGGACTGCTCACAGCGTTGTCGCTGATCGCGTCCGGAATCATGGTCTTCGGCATCCTCGTGCTGCTCGGCCGCTACATGAACTTCACCCTCGACCTCTCCGGCATCGCCGGTTTGATCATCGGCATCGGCATGACCGCCGACTCCTTCGTCGTCTTCTTCGAACGAATAAAGGACGAGATCAGGGAGGGGAGAAGCTTCAGATCGGCGGTGCCACGTGGTTGGGAACGCGCCAAACGGACGATTCTGTCCGGCAACGCTGTCAGCTTCATCGCCTCTGCTGTGCTCTACGTACTTGCCGCCGGACAGGTCAAGGGCTTCGCCTTCACCCTCGGCCTGACAACGGTTCTCGACGTTGCCGTCGTGTTCCTCGTAACCTGGCCGCTCGTATATCTGGCGTCGCGCTCGACGTTCTGGTCGAAACCGCAGATCAACGGACTCGGTGCCGTTCAGCAGGTTGCCCGTGAGCGCAAGGCCGTCGCAGCCGGCGCCGCAGTGAAGGAGTTCTGAGATGAGCGAATCGACGATCACAGAACCCAAGACAACCGCGGCGCCGCACCACTCGTTCTTCTCGCGGCTCTACACCGGAACGGGTGCTTTCGAGGTAGTCGGAAGACGACGGATCTTCTACATCATCACGGCTGCAATCGTCTTGATCTCGTTGCTGGCCATCGTATTCCGCGGATTCACACTCGGCATCGACTTCGAGGGCGGTTCCAAGGTCCAGTTCCCGGCGGGCGATGGCATCAGCACCTCACAGGTCGAGGACGTGTACTCGACCGTCATCGGAAGCGATCCGGTGTCGGTCCAGACAGTCGGGTCGGGCAGCTCCGAAACCTTCCAGATCCGGTCGGAAGCGCTCGACCTCGACCAGGTGAACACACTGCAGAAAGCGTTGTTCGACGCGTTCCAGCCCCGAGACGGCAACGGCGTACCGAACATCAACGAGATCAGTACCTCCGATGTCAGTGAGACGTGGGGTGGCCAGATCACCCGCAAGGCTTTGATCGCGCTCGCTGTCTTCCTCGTGCTCGTCACCGCCTACATCGCGCTGCGTTACGAACGAGGCATGGCCGCAGCAGCATTGGCTGCGCTGTTCTTCGACATGGTCGTCACCGCCGGGTTCTATTCGCTCGTCGGATTCGAGGTGACACCCGCGACGGTGATCGGCCTGCTGACGATTCTCGGTTTCTCGCTCTACGACTCCGTGGTCGTGTTCGACAAGGTCGAAGAAAACACCCGAGGTGTGCTGCACCTGAACAAACGCACCTATGCCGAACAAGCCAACCTCGCGATCAACCAGACGTTGATGCGATCGATCAACACCACATTGATCGGTGTGCTGCCTGTCGTCGGATTGATGGTCATTGCGGTGTGGCTGCTCGGTGTCGGCACCCTCAAGGATCTAGCCTTGGTCCAACTCGTCGGCATGATCGTCGGCGCGTATTCGTCGATCTTCTTCGCGACGCCGTTGCTGGTGTCCATTAAGGAGCGCTGGGGACCTGTGGCCGCACACACCAAGAAGGTGCTCGCTCGTAGGGAAGCTGCCGTGAACGGCACTCCGAACGCTGCGACCGCAGGCACTTCCGTCGCAGGCTCCGGATCCACGGTGACGATCACGAAGGCGACCCCGTCCGCCTCCGGACCCACCGACCGGACGACGGCGCGGTCGCCGCGACCTGGTGCGAGACCAACGGGAAAGCGACACAAGAAGAGGCACTGACATGCGCCGCGCGTACGTGAGTCTGATCGCTGCCGGTGCCCTGGCCGCCGGCACGGTTACCGGTTGTTCGAGTGAAAGCCAAGTTCCGTCCATCGGGTACGCGGTCGACAGCGTGATCACCACCTACAACGGAAATACGGCCGAAGGTGCCTTCAGCGCTGCGGCACAAGCGTTTCCGCGGGTGCTGACGGGCTTCAGCTACACGGGTCCGCAGGGTGGGACGTTGATGGACACCGACTACGGCACGGCAAGCGTCGTACCCGGGGAAGCACTGACAATTCAGTACCGCCTCGATCCGGCGGGCGTGTACTCAGACGGCATACCCACCTCGTGCGAGGACATGGCACTGGCGTGGGCTGCGCGCAGCGGAAAGTTCACGCGCACCAACGACGACGGCGACCTGGTGCCGATGTTCGACGCGGCCTCGACCGCGGGCTACTCCGATATCGAACGTGTCGATTGCCAGCCAGGATCGAAAGACGCCAAGGTCGTCTTCCGGCCAGGCAGAGGGTTCGCGGAGTGGAAGTCGCTTTTCGGTGCAACGGAATTGCTGCCCGCGCACGTCGCGACACGGGTCGCGGGGGTCGCGAACATCGTCTCTGTGTTGCAGTCCGGTGACAACGACGCGCTCGGCAGGATCGCCGACTTCTGGAACAACGGCTGGAAGCTGACTCCGGGTCCACTCGATCTGTCGCTGCTACCGTCCTCGGGTCCGTATCGAGTCGAATCCTTCAGCGCGGAAGACGGTTTGGTGCTCGTGGCGAACGAACGCTGGTGGGGTAACGCGCCGGCGACGCCACGAATCGTGTTGTTCGGCAGGAACAACGACGTGAAGGCCAAGATCGAGGCCAACGCCGTCGAGGTTCTCGACATCGGCGCGAAGTCGGTCGGCGACCTCGACCTTTCAGGGTTCGATGCGTCCAACGAACCGTCCCGCAGTTCCGAACAGTTGATGCTCGCGACCTCGGGTGTATTCCAATCCGTCGATGCGCGTAGGGCATTCGCGCTGTGTGTGCCGCGGAAGAAACTCTTCGACGAACTCGGTCACCCCGACTACAACCGGACCCAGGGCCTCGGCTCGGGGGTGCTCAACTCGCGGACCGTGCAGTCCGACACTTTGATCTACGGACCCGTCGCCGCCGCAGAAGGCGGAAAGTACAGCAACGCAGACGTTCCCGGTTCGACCGCAGCGCTTGCCGCGGCCGGCGAGCAGAACCCAACTGTCCGAATCGGTTACACCGCACCCGACGAACGTCGAGCGCAAACGGTTCGGGTCATCACAGAGGCATGTAGGGACGCGGGCATCACGGTGCAGGACGTATCGTCGCCGCAGTTCACGCCGCTTGCACTGCGCGACGGTCAGGTCGATGCGTTGCTCGGCGGAACCGCCTCGGTCGAGGGGCCGGCGGGGTCGGGCGTCAACACCGATGCGTTGGTTTCGCTGCGTAGCGGTGCGGGAATCAACTATTCGAAGTTCGACAACCCGCGCTACAACGACCTCGTCGACCAACTGCTGACCAACGGCGCAGGCGACGTCCAGATGCGACTGTCCAGCGAGGCAGAAGCACTGCTGTGGAGTGAGATGCCGTCGATACCGCTGTTCGATTCGCCGCGGACGTTCGCCTTCGCAGAAGGTTTGGCGTCCGGCGTCGTCAATCCGACCAAAGCAGGCGCCGGCTGGAACATGGATCGCTGGGTCCTGAAGAAATGACCGAGAGCGCGGCGCAGGCGGTCGAGCGGCTCACGCGCTGGGCACCCGATTTTCCGGTGCCGGGCGTGCGGTTCGCCGACCTGACGCCGGTGTTCGCCGACGCTGCAGGATTCGATGCTCTAGTCCGTCCGCTTGCCGAACTCGCACCCGATGCAGATGTCGTCGCAGGCATCGACGCACGGGGCTTTCTCATCGGTGGAGCGGTCGCTGTCGCAAAACGCTGCGGCGTACTCGCCGTGCGGAAGAGCGGCAAACTTCCGCCGCCGGTCATCGCCAGGCAATATGCACTCGAGTACGGCACGGCGACGCTCGAAATTCCCGCCGACGGCGTCGATCTTCGCGGCCGCAAGGTATTGCTTCTCGACGACGTCCTCGCCACCGGCGGCACCCTCGTCGCAGCCGCGGAGTTGCTGACCGACGCGGGTGCCGAAGTAGTTGCCCTAGCCGTCGTGCTCGAACTCAACGCACTAGCGGGGCGCGAAAAGGTCGAACGCGAACTGCCATCGATGCCTCTGCGGTCTCTCGTCCAGATCTGAGGGACTAAAGTTGAACGAAGCGATGTTGTCGTCGCGCACCGGGGGTCGAACACTCTGCGGATGAGGAGGTGAGGCATGACTCAGCATCTCGATGGCGCAAGCGTGGACACCACTGAGGTGGACAACACTCATGTGGAACGCGCCGAGACCAAGGAGCCGAAGGAGTCGCCCGAGCCCGCGGCGGCCGAGGTTGCCACGCCTGCACCCGTTCCGACCTCGGCATCGAGACGCGTCCGTGCCCGGCTTGCGCGCCGCATCACGGCCCAACGCCATGCCGCTGTCAAACCGCAGCTCGAGCCCCTCGTCGCGGTCCATCGCGAGTTGTATCCGAAGGCCAACCTGGCGTTGCTGCAGCGCGCCTACGACGTCGCCGACGACAAGCACGCGAATCAGATGCGGAAGTCGGGCGACCCGTACATCACGCATCCTCTTGCGGTTGCCAGCATTCTTGCCGAACTCGGCATGGACACGATCACCCTCGTCGCCGCGTTGCTTCACGACACCGTCGAAGACACCGGTTACTCGCTGCAGCAGTTGACCGAGGATTTCGGCGACGAGGTCGCGCACCTTGTCGACGGCGTCACCAAACTCGACAAGGTCAACCTCGGGAACGCTGCCGAAGCGGAAACGATTCGCAAGATGATCATCGCGATGGCACGCGATCCGCGCGTTCTCGTCATCAAGGTTGCCGACCGGTTGCACAACATGCGGACCATGCGGTTCCTGCCTCCCGAGAAGCAGGCTCGCAAGGCGAAGGAAACGCTCGAAGTCATTGCGCCGCTCGCGCATAGGCTCGGTATGGCGACGGTCAAGTGGGAGCTGGAGGATCTGTCGTTCGCGATCCTGCATCCGAAGAAGTACGACGAGATCGTCCGTCTGGTCGCCGACCGTGCCCCATCGCGCGATACCTATCTGGCCAAGGTGCGGGCGGAAATCAATTCGACTCTCAACCAGTCGAGGATCAGCGCGGTCGTCGAGGGTCGCCCGAAGCACTACTGGTCGATCTATCAGAAGATGATCGTCAAGGGCCGCGACTTCGACGACATTCACGATCTGGTCGGTGTGCGGATCCTGTGCGACGAGATCCGTGACTGCTACGCCGCTGTCGGCGTCGTGCATTCGCTGTGGCAGCCGATGGCAGGCCGATTCAAGGACTACATCGCACAGCCGCGCTACGGGGTTTATCAGTCGCTGCACACCACCGTCGTCGGACCCGAAGGCAAGCCGCTCGAGGTCCAGATCCGAACGACGGACATGCACCGCACCGCCGAGTTCGGCATTGCCGCGCACTGGCGCTACAAGGAAACCAAAGGCAAGAACACCGGCGACAGCACCGAAGTCGACGACATGGCCTGGATGCGACAGTTGCTCGATTGGCAGCGGGAAGCAGCCGATCCGGGGGAGTTCCTCGAATCGCTGCGCTTCGATCTCGCGGTCAAAGAGATCTTCGTGTTCACCCCGAAGGGCGATGTGATCACGTTGCCTGCGGGGTCGACGCCGGTCGACTTCGCGTACGCGGTCCACACCGAGGTCGGGCACCGGTGTATCGGCGCACGGGTCAACGGTCGTCTGGTCGCGCTCGAACGGGAACTCGAAAACGGTGAGGTCGTCGAGGTGTTCACCTCGAAGGCCGCAACGGCCGGACCGAGCAGGGACTGGCAGCAGTTCGTCGTCTCACCGCGCGCCAAGGCGAAAATTCGGCAGTGGTTCGCGAAGGAACGTCGCGAAGAAGCACTCGAAGCGGGCAAGGAAGCCATCGGCAAGGAGGTCCGCAGAGTCGGACTTCCGTTGCAGCGCTTGATGAATGCCGAATCGATGTCCGCGATCGCGCACGAACTTCGATACATCGACGTCTCCGCGCTCTATACGGCGATCGGTGAGAAGAACGTCTCGGCTCAACACGTGGTGCAGCGACTCGTCGCGCAACTCGGTGGTGTAGGTGCGGTCGAGGAGGAGTTGGCCGAGCGGTCGACTCCGTCGAACGTTCCGGTTCGGCCGCGGACCTCCGGCGATGTCGGTGTGCTGATCCCCGGTGCGTCCGGAACGGTCGCGAAGCTCGCGAAGTGTTGCACGCCGGTGCCCGGCGACGAGATCCTCGGCTTCGTCACACGGGGCGGTGCGGTGAGTGTGCATCGCACCGACTGCACGAACGCCGGCTCGCTCAAAGAGCAAGAGGAACGCTTCATCGCCGTCGAATGGGCACCGTCGCCGTCATCGGTGTTCCTGGTCGCGATCCAGATCGAAGCACTCGATCGTCACCGCCTGCTGTCGGATGTCACCAAGGTTCTTGCCGACGAACGGGTCAACATCCTGTCGGCATCGGTGACAACCTCGGGGGACCGCGTCGCGATCAGCAAGTTCACCTTCGAGATGGGTGATCCGAAGCATCTGGGACATGTGCTCAACGTCGTACGCAATGTAGAAGGCGTGTACGACGTCTATCGGGTCACCTCAGCGCAGTAGGGCCCTTCGCGCCTCGTGAGTCCTTTCGGAGGTTCCAACCTCCGAAAGGACTCACGAGCCGCTTGCGGCCTCAGGCTGTTTGTGCGGCTGTGATCTCGACAGGCAGGGTCGGCTTGCCGTCGTCGGTGCCGCGCGCACTGGCCTCGACACCGGCTGCTGCGACCTTGTCGAGCGTCGCAAGCCCAGCTTCGTCGATCGTGCCGAAGATCGTGTAGGCGGGCGGCAACTGCGAGTCCGCGTAGACGAGGAAGAACTGGCTGCCGTTCGTGTTGGGTCCAGCATTGGCCATGGCGAGGGTTCCGCGCTTGTACAGAGTCGAGTCGCTGCTCAGCGCTGGATCGGTCGCCGGGTACTCGTCGGCGAAGCTGTAACCGGGTCCGCCTGCGCCGGTGCCGGACGGGTCACCGCATTGGAGCACCTTCAGTGAGTCGGCGGTGGTGAGCCGGTGGCACGACGTCGAATCGAAATACTGCTGGTCGACGAGGCTCACGAAGCTGTTGACCGTGCACGGTGCCTTGACCGGATCGAGGGTCAACCCGATGGGTCCCTGGCTCGTCGTGAGATTCACGAGTGTCGCAGCGCCGGCAGGCGGGACCTCGGAACCCGGGGCCTCGACAGGCTTCGACGCCGTCCGCGACGACGGGTACGCGCATTCGGTTGCACCCGGAGTTGTCGACTTGGTCGTTGTCGCCGAGGCAGACTCGCTCGGCGTTGCCTTGGCCGTCGATCGGACCGAAGAATCCTGGGCTGTTGCCGAACCGGAATCGTCGGAGCAGCCCACCGAGGCGAGCAGCAGTCCGATGCCGGCGGCGGCGAGGAGTGCGCGACGCATCAGTTGTCCATCCTTACCGACGTCAACTCGACGGGCTGCTTGGGCGTGCCGTCTTCGGGGTCGGGCGATCCTTCGGGTGCCGGCGGAGTGTTCGGCGGCGGTGCGACCCCGTTGGCGGCGATCTTGTCGAGGGTTTGCAGGCCGGTCTCGTCGACCGTTCCGAAGATCGTGTACGCGGCAGGCAGCTGCGAGTCGCCGAAGACGAGGAAGAACTGGCTCCCGTTGGTTCCGGGTCCGGCGTTGGCCATTGCGACGACGCCCCGCTTGTACAGGTCGCTCGGCTGCGTCGCGGTGGGATCGGGTCCGCCGGGCGGCGTCGGGTACTCGTCGGCGAAGGTGTATCCGGGTCCGCCTGCGCCCGTTGCCGACGGGTCGCCACACTGCAGCACCTTGAGGCTGGCGCCGTTCACGATTCGGTGGCAGGTCGTGTTGTCGTAGTAGCCCTGGCTCGCGAGGCTGTAGAAGTTGTTGACGGTGCACGGCGACTTGGAGTTGTCGAGCGTGAGACCGATATTGCCCTGGTTCGTCTCGATACTTGCGGTGATCGTGTCGTCGGTTGCCTCGACCCCGTCGGCCTTCGGCGGGTCGACCGGCTTGGCGGCGGGCTCGGGACTCGAAGGGTAGGCGCAGGCAGCGGCTGTATCGGTCGCGCTGTCGTCGCCCTTGGTTACGAAGTAGACCGCTGCGACACCGCCGGCCACGAGTACGACGGCAAGTACCGAACCCGCGATTGTGAGTAGCTGTCGCTTCCGCGCCCGTTGTGCGCGTCGCTCGAGCTGTCGCTCCAGTTTGCGCTTCGCCGCCTCACGTCGCTGTTCGTTTGTGGGCACTGCCGCGGTCCTCCTGGTCTTCGGGGTGTCTGCTTCGAATCGACCCTGATCATGCTGGCCGAGGTTAGAGTCTGCCATCCGTACCTGAGACGAGCCTGGCGGGTCGCTGCGCATACGCTGTAACGCGGGATCACGCTCGACCCCGATAACCACCTCTGCCCACCTCGAGGAGCTTCCCACCCGTGCTTGTCACTGGATTTCCGGCCGGAATGTTCCAGACGAACTGCTACGTGATCGCGCACGACAACGCAACCGAATGCGTTGTCGTCGATCCCGGACAGGACGCCGCCGAGCCTCTACGTCGATTCCTGGAGTCGTCGGCACTCACGCCGACCGCGGTGCTGTTGACGCACGGTCATCTCGACCACACGTGGAGTGCACAGGAAATCTGCGACGAGCACGACGTCGCGGCCTACATTCACGCAGCCGACCGGCACATGCTCGCCGATCCGACGGCAGGTGTCGGTCCGCAGATGGGGCAGTTCATCGCGGGCATGACGTTCGCAGAACCACGACTGGTCGAGGAGTTCGCAGACGGCGACGTGCTCGAGCTTGCGGGGATCTCCTTCAGGATCGACCACACCCCTGGCCATACGCAGGGATCGGTGGTTCTACGCAGTCGAATCGACAGCGACGCCGGCTCGGCCGACCTCGTCTTCACCGGCGATACCCTGTTCGCCGATTCGATCGGCAGAAGCGATCTGCCCGGTGGCGACGGTGAGCAGTTGCTGCGTTCGATCGCAGCCAAACTCCTTGTCCTCGACGACGCGACGACCGTACTGCCGGGACACGGCACGACCACAACCATCGGCCGGGAGCGCGCGGGCAACCCGTTTCTCGTTGGACTCGGTCGCGTAGCTGCGGAGCGATCATCGATGTCGCCTCAGATTCGGGAAGGTAGTCCATCGTGAGCAAGCCAAGTTCTTTTTCGGCGCCCAAGGGCGTGCCCGACTATGTGCCGCCCGCGTCCGCGGAGTTCGTCGCCGTACGCGACGGACTGACTGGCGCTGCGAGAATGGCCGGCTACAGCCACATCGAGCTACCGGTGTTCGAGGACACGGCACTGTTCGCCCGTGGCGTCGGAGAGTCGACCGATGTCGTGAGCAAGGAGATGTACACCTTCGCCGACCGCGGTGAGCGCAGCGTGACACTGCGACCCGAGGGCACGGCCGGTGTGATGCGGGCGGTCATCGAGCACGGCCTCGATCGGGGTGCGCTGCCGGTCAAGCTGAGTTATGCGGGACCGTTCTTCCGGTACGAGCGACCGCAGGCCGGGCGCTACCGGCAACTGCAGCAGGTCGGCGTCGAGGCGATCGGCGTCGACGATCCAGCACTCGACGCGGAGGTCATCGCTGTGGCCGACGCCGGCTTCCGCGGCCTCGGGCTAGACGGTTTCCGGCTGGAGATCACCTCGCTCGGTGACGATTCCTGCCGACCGCAGTACCGGGAACTGTTGCAGGAGTTCCTGTTCGGGCTCGACCTCGACGACGACACCCGCCGTCGTGCCGAGCTGAACCCACTGCGGGTGCTCGACGACAAGCGTCCTGAGGTCAAGGAGATGACCGCGGCCGCACCGCTGATGATCGATCACCTGTCCGATACGGCGAAGGCGCACTTCGACGAAGTGCTGCGTCACCTCGATGCGCTCGGGGTCCCGTACGTCGTCAACCCACGTATGGTCCGCGGTCTGGACTACTACACGAAGACGACGTTCGAGTTCGTGCACGACGGCCTCGGCGCACAATCTGGTATCGGCGGCGGCGGTCGTTACGACGGCCTGATGGCACAACTCGGCGGTCAGGAATTGTCCGGCATCGGGTTCGGGCTCGGTGTCGACCGCACGATTCTTGCGCTCGCCGCGGAAGGTAAGTCGGCAGGTGTGCCCGCTCGGTGCGACGTTTTCGGTGTCCCGCTCGGTGACGACGCGAAGGCGAAGCTCGTCGAGATCGCGGGACGGCTACGCGCCGAGGGCATTCGGACCGATCTCGCCTACGGCGGGCGCGGCGTGAAGGGTGCGATGAAGGCCGCGGACCGTTCGGGCGCGAAAATCGCGCTTGTCCTCGGCGAACGCGACCTTGCCGACGAGACGATCGGTGTCAAGAACCTCGGTACGGGGGAGCAGCAGCAGGTGCCGATCGACGACATCGTCGCAGTGACGGGAGCGATCCTTGCCGGATGAGCCTGTGTCCCTGGATCTCGTAGCGCGCGAACTGATTGCGCCACGACTGGTGAAGACCGCTCTCGTCTCGACCGCGGTCGGCGTGCTGCTTGCGGTGCTGCTGAGTTTCGTCGTATCGGCGACGGCAGCGATCATCACGGGCCTCATCGTCGGGGTACCGTTGGTACTCGTATCGATCGTGGGACTCCGGGTCCGGATCACATTGACGGACAACGTGATCCATGTGCGACGCGTGCTCGGATCTCGGCACGTCGACGCCTCCAAGGCAGTATCGGTCGAACTGCTCGTCCGGGTGTCGAGGGTCAACCGCGTGTTGCTTCGCATCAGCGACGAAAATTCCAGTGCCACCATCGGATTGGCGATGTACATCGACGATGCCGGACGCGAACTCAACGCCCGCGGCCAGCGTGGGCTTGCCGACGCCCTTGCTGCGGGCGATCTCGTGCCTGCTGCCGCGATGGCATCGGTTCTCGTGCAACAACTCCGGGCCGAGGCGCGCGACGCCGTGCTCGGTGAACGGCCGCTGTACCGAGCGATGCGCGTAGCCCTCGATGCAGGCAGGTCCGGCCAGACGACACTCACCGACGCCGAGGTGGCGAGCCTCGTCGACTAGCGAGGTCGCTCGTCCGAACGTCTCATCCACCCCCGAACGAGGAGAATTTGTGACAGTTCCAGTAACCGTGACCGTCACCGGTGCATCCGGCCAGATCGCCTACGGGCTGCTCTTCCGTATCGCAGGCGGAGCGATGCTCGGTGCTGATGCATCGATCAAACTGCGGCTGCTCGAGATTCCGGCAGCGGTCGGATCGCTCGAAGGCGTCGCTATGGAACTGGAAGACGGCGCCTATCCGCTGCTGTCCTCGATCGACATCACCGACGATCCGCGAGTTGCCTTCGAGGGCGCCAACATTGCCATGCTCGTCGGCGCGCGGCCCCGCACGAAGGGCATGGAACGATCCGACCTGCTCTCGGCGAACGGCGCGATCTTCACCGAACACGGGTCGGCGATCAACGCCGCGGCCGCCGACGATATCAAGGTGCTCGTCGTCGGAAACCCGGCGAACACCAACGCTCTGATCGCAATGCACAACGCTCCCGACGTCCCACGTACCCGATTCACGGCACTGACACGCCTCGACCACAATCGTGCGATCGCTCAACTCGCCAAGAAGACCGGTACGCCCGCGTCACACATTCATCGCGTCGGCATCTGGGGCAACCACTCGAACACCCAGTACCCGGACATCTTCCACGCACTCGTCGACGGAAAACCGGCCGTCGACGTCGTCGATGACGAGAACTGGCTCGTCGACGACTTCATACCCACTGTGCAAGAACGTGGTACAGCGATCATCAAGGCCCGAGGAGCGTCCTCGGCTGCGAGTGCCGCCAACGGCGCGATCAATCACATGCGTGACTGGGTTCGCGGCACCCGCACCGACGACTGGGTTTCCATGGCCGTGTGCTCGGACGGCTCGTACGGCGTGCAGGAAGGGCTCATCTCGTCCTTCCCCGTCACCTGCGCAGGCGGCGAGTACACGATCGTGCCCGACCTCGAGATCAACGACTTCTCACGCAGCCGTATCGACGCCTCGGTCGCAGAACTGGCGCACGAATACGAGTCGGTCCGCGAGCTGGGGTACGTCAGTGACTAACTGTCGTCGTCGGTGTCGGTGGCGCCGATAACCGGCGCCACAACCGTGCCGAGGTCGCCTACGACCTCGGTGCGGTTTCCCGCGGAGACCAGATACGACGACCGCGGCGCGTCGCTGTCGCCGACTGCACCGCGGTTGGCCATGGGCATCATCCCGGCTCCCGCGGGGCTGGTCGGTCCGTGAGTATTGCCGGGACCGCTCGGCCCACCCGTGCTCGACATGGTCGTTGCCGGAGGGATGTCGCCGGGTCCGCCGAGAGCTGCTGTCAGCGGGCGCGGTGCGCTGGCCGTCGGAGCACCTGTCAGCAAACCTGTTGTTGCAGTTGCGCTTTGCTGTCCGGGCGCGACACTGCTCGGGTTCGTACTCGGTGCCGGACCGGTCGAGTTCGGTGACACCGGATCGGTGGCCGTTGCCGCAGGGTCGGTCCGCAGAGCCTCCGTTCCGAGACCGACGATGTCGGTGACGACCTGAACTCCGGCTTTGCCAGTCTCGATCAGCGGTTTTCCGACGTTCTCCAACATTGCCGCCGCGAAGGCGAACTGAGACTTCCCCGAGGGTGTCGACGGTATGCCGGTATCGGGTCCGGCTGGGACGGGTACCGGATCGGTGAGCGTCGACATCTGGGCGGTGTGAGTCGTGAGTTCTGCCCGCGTACCGGTCACCACTTCGATCGCCATCGCCAGGTGCTCGGCTGCAGCCGTCATGAGCACGACCTGACCTGGCGGTGTGAAGGCAAGCGGCGCTGCAGCGATGGCAGTGGCCGCGAACGATTCCGCGACGGACATCAGGTTCATGTTCCCGCGTGCGACGGTGGCTGCGGCGTCCTGGGTCACCGACGATATCTGCGTACCGCGGTTGCTGACGCCGGTGCCCGCATCCTGTGCCTGCGTGCCGAGTCCCTGTGCGTTGGTGGAGGTTTGGCCACCCCAGAACTCGTCCATGACCTTCATTGCTGCAATGCCGGTTTCGAGTGCGGAGTTCAGCATCAGTACCGAGTCGTCGATGAGCTTGGTCGGATCGAGCGACCCCAGCTTTCCGGAACCGAAGCCGCTTGCCAGATCGGTGATCGGCTTCAGCATCTCGTCGACACCCGGCAGCGCGGGCAGCATCTGACCGCTGAGCAAGGCGTCCAGCGGGTTGGGCGGCAGCGGCGGTAGCGGTGGCAGCGCCGGAAGCTGTGGGAGCGGTGGCAGTTGAGGTAGCGGTAGGTGCAGGAACGGTCCGATCGGCGATTGCTCCAACGCGTCGAGCACGGTCACCGGAGGTGCCGCCGACGTTGGCTCACCCGTGCCAGCTGGTGTGACTACTGGTTGAGTTGCATTGGCGCTCATGCCGTTTCACCACCAGCGCGGCCGAGGTCGGCAACGATCGCATCGTCGATGCCCTCGTACTCGCCTGCGGTCTTGTGTGCGGCGACCGCCGTCGCACCGTAGTGCTCCGCTAGCTGCAGCACCGATTTCGCGTGATTGGCTTGCGCCACACCGAACATCGCAAGAAAGTCTGCGCCGATCGCACCGAAGACCGGTGTCAGTGCGGCAATGTTGGCGGCAAGATCGATCGCGCCTGCACCCGCAATACGACTCGACACCTCCGCCGCGCTGTTTCCATAGTTTCGAATCCCTGCCAATTCGGCATTTACCGCAGTCATACGACCCCCCGTTCGTGAATGATGATCGGCTGCGAACCCACTGCGACCCGCCCCGATGCGTGGCGGCTCGACCCCCTGTGCCTACCCCCTGTGCCACGCAGAGATGAATATAGCGGACCGGTCGGACAGGTGTCGGGAGAAACTCACAGGCCCCCAGCTTGACACTGAATAGAACGCATGTTCGACTTGGCCAATGCGATGGCAAGGCCAGACCTTGGATGCCGAGGACGGCGCGCTTCCTGGCCTCGAGCGCGCAGGCTTCGTTCGTAGCGTCCAGACACCCGAATTCGAAGGAATCACGTTTCACGAGGTCTTGTGCAAAAGCGCGCTCAACAAGGTGCCGGGGGAGTCGAAGTTACCTTTCGACTGGACAGTCAATCCAATGCGAGGGTGTTCCCATGCCTGCCGGTACTGCTTTGCGCGGTCGACGCACGAGTATCTGGACCTCGATGCCGGACGCGACTTCGACTCGCAGATTGTTGTCAAGACGAACGTTGCGGCGGTTCTTCGCAAGGAATTGGCGCGCCGGTCGTGGCGACGCGATCCTGTAGCGCTCGGCACGAACACCGACCCATATCAGCGGGCAGAAGGTCGATATCGGTTGATGCCAGGCATCATTCGAGCACTGACGGAGTCAGGAACTCCCTTCTCGATCCTGACCAAGGGGACGCTGCTGCGGCGTGATCTTCCGTTGCTCACGCTTGCGGCACAGGAGGTCGGGGTCCGCATCGGTGTCTCCCTTGCAATCGGTGATCCGGTGTTGCAGAAGGAGATCGAGCCAGGAACGCCGTCGCCGAAAGCCCGACTCGAGCTGATCCGGGCGATCGCCGACGCGGGATTCGGAGTGAATGTGATGGTTGCACCGGTCATTCCGTATCTGACCGATTCTGTTGCGCATCTCGACGGGCTGATCGGTGACATCGCGGCAGCCGGTGCGGTTGGCGTCACGGCGTTTCCGATGCACCTGCGCGGGAGTACCCGCGGGTGGTTTCTGTCGTGGCTCGCCACCGAGCATCCCGCGTTGGTCCGTCGGTACCGCCAGCTCTACGGCCACGGGGCGTACGTGACGCCGGAGTACAAGACTTGGCTGGCGGCCCGGATCGCTCCGCTTGTCGACAAACACGGTCTTGCCCGCGAGCGTGGCCAGAGTGTCGAGGGGCTCGCGACCGCGGTCGTCGACGGTGGAGGAGTTCGGGTGCCGGAGATGACACTGTTCTGATCGGTGAAACACGTTGCAGGACGGGGATCGGACTGCGAGGTCAGGCCCGGATGGCGAGGCCGATCGGCCTGACGTAGCGTGGGCTCGGATAGGTAGTTCGACCATGTTGGCCCCCGAAAGGTGGACGGTCGATGACCGTTGGCATCGAAGCCGAAAAGTTGGAACGGGTCGTAATCCGGTTTGCGGGCGACTCGGGTGATGGCATGCAGCTGACCGGTGACCGCTTCACCCACGAAGCCGCCGCATTCGGCAACGACCTCGCGACGCAGCCCAACTTTCCCGCCGAGATTCGCGCACCACAGGGCACCCTGCCGGGAGTGTCGTCGTTTCAGATCCAGATCGCGGACTACGACATCCTCACCGCCGGTGATCAGCCCGACGTACTCGTCGCGATGAACCCGGCCGCGCTCAAGGCGAACGTCGCGGATCTGCCGCGCCACGCGACGATCATCGTGAACACCGACGAGTTCACCAAACGGAATCTGTCGAAGGTCGGGTACACGATCAATCCGCTCGACGACGACTCGTTGACCGATTTCGTGGTCCACCAGGTTCCGATGACGACCCTGACCCTCGGCGCCGTCGAACCGGCCGGACTTGCCAAGAAAGACGGCCAGCGGGCGAAGAACATGTTCGCGCTCGGACTGCTTTCCTGGATGTATCACCGCCCGATCGGCGGGACCGAGCGATTTATGCGGGAGAAGTTCGCGACCAAGCCGGAGATCGGTGAAGGCAACATTCTCGCGTTCAAAGCGGGGTGGAACTACGGCGAAACGACGGAAAGCTTCGCGACCACCTACGAAATCGCACCAGCGACGTTGCCTGCGGGAACCTACCGCCAGATCACCGGCAACACCGCTCTCGCATACGGCGTGATCGCGGCGGGACAACTCGCCGGCCTGCCGATCTTCGTCGGCACGTACCCGATCACCCCGGCGTCGGACATCCTGCACGAGTTGAGCAAACACAAAAATTTCGGTGTCACGACGTTCCAGGCCGAAGACGAAATCGCGGGTATCGGTGCTGCGCTCGGCGCGTCGTTCGGCGGCGCGCTCGGTGTCACGAGCACGTCCGGTCCGGGGCTCGCGCTGAAGAGCGAAACGATCGGTCTCGCCGTGATGACCGAACTACCTCTGCTCGTCATCGACGTCCAACGCGGCGGACCCTCGACCGGACTTCCAACGAAAACCGAGCAGGCCGACCTGTTGCAGGCGATGTTCGGTCGCAACGGAGAATCGCCGGTCGCGGTACTCGCACCACGTTCACCTGCGGATTGTTTCGATACGGCCGTCGAAGCCGCACGAATCGCACTGACCTATCGGACGCCGGTGTTGTTGCTGTCCGACGGTGCGATCGCGAACGGTTCCGAACCCTGGTCGATCCCGTCGACCGCGGATCTGGTTCCTATCGACGCCGCCTTCGAACCCGCACCCGACGGGGCTCACCAGTTCGTGCCTTACAGCCGCGACCCCGAGACGCTTGCCCGTCCGTTGGCCGTGCCAGGTACCCCTGGACTCGAACACCGCATCGGCGGGCTGGAGAAAGCTGACGGCAGCGGCAACATCTCCTACGAACCCGCCAATCACGAACTGATGGTTCGGCTTCGGCAGGCCAAGATCGACGGTATCGCTGTGCCCGACCTGATCGTCGACGATCCGAGCGGTGCCGCCGAGCTGTTGATCGTCGGCTGGGGCAGTTCCTACGGTCCGATCGGCGAGGCCTGCCGTCGGGCGCGACGCAAAGGTATCGCTGTCGCACACGCGCACCTGCGTCATCTCGATCCGTTTCCAGCGAACTTGGAGTCGGTGCTGCGGCGGTACCCGAAAGTTGTTGCACCGGAAATGAATCTCGGCCAGCTCGCCATGCTGCTGCGGGCGCGCTACCTCGTCGACGTCCAGCCGTGGACCAAGGTCGCGGGACTCGCGTTCTCCGCACAGGAACTTGTCGGGGTGATCGACGCGGCGGTGGACGGTTCGCTCGGCGATCTCGAATCGGCGAAATCGAGAGCTGCGCGTGCCAGCGCCACCTATCACGACACCAGGGGGACTCAGGCGTGACCACGATCGAAAATCGGCTCGTCGGAACAGATCTGGGACTGACGTCCTACGCCGATGTCCCGACGACCGACACCCCGCAGAAGGCCAAGGACTTCACCTCGGATCAAGAGGTGCGGTGGTGTCCGGGCTGCGGCGACTACGTCATCCTCGCGACGGTTCGCAGCTTCCTGCCCGAACTCGGACTACGTCGCGAAAACCTCATGTTCGTGTCCGGCATCGGCTGTTCGAGCCGGTTTCCGTACTACCTGGATGCCTACGGCATTCACTCCATTCACGGTCGTGCGCCTGCGATCGCGACAGGACTCGCTGTCACTCGCCCCGACCTGTCGGTGTGGGTTGTGACCGGTGACGGTGACGCGCTTTCGATCGGTGGCAACCATTTGATCCACGCGCTGCGGCGCAACGTCAACCTGACGATCCTGCTGTTCAACAACCGGATCTACGGTCTGACGAAGGGGCAGTACTCGCCGACCTCGCAGGTCGGAATGGTGACGAAGTCGACGCCGATGGGGTCGATCGACCACCCGTTCAACACACTCTCGCTCGCACTGGGAGCCGAGGCCACCTTCGCTGCCCGCGCACTCGACTCCGATCGCAAGGGCCTCACCGAAGTGCTGCGCGCGGCCGCCGCGCATCGTGGAACGTCGTTCGTCGAAATCCTGCAGGATTGCCCGATCTTCAACGACGGCTCGTTCGACGTCCTGCGCAAGGAAGATGCGGAACAACGGCTGATCCGGTTGGTACACGGCGCACCGATTCGCTTCGGTGCCGACGGCGAATTCTGCGTCGTGCGAAAAGGATTCGGACTCGACATTGCCGCGACCACCGAGGTTGCGGAGTCCGACATCGTGGTCCACGACGCCTACACCGACGACCCCGACTATGCGCATGCGCTATCGCGGCTTTCCGATCAGGACCTGCGACACGTCCTGACCGGAATCTTCCGCAGTGTCCAACGAACAACCTACGACGACGCCGCCCGCGCGCAACTACAGCAGGCAAGTGCGCAGCGACCAGTGGGTCCAGATGCATTACAGGCGTCACAGGCGTTGCAGGCGTTGCTGAACGGCCGCGAGACCTGGACTGTCGGCTAGGCGGCGCCGGTCAATTCGGTACGAAACCGGTTGCGAGCAACGTGTTGAGCGCTTCGAACCTGTCTCGAGCTGCACGTTGTTCGGCCGTGATGTATTCGTCGAAACCGGGTGCGTAGATATAGAGCTTGATGGGGTCACCGGTCTGCGGTGTGTAGTCGACGGTCTGTCCGCCCTGATCGGTGATGCCGGGCTCGCCGAAGTCGGTGGTCCGTAGCGCTTCGGTGTCGGCGATTGCCTGTTCGACTGTGCAACTCGGTAGATACCCGTCGAACCTTTCCGGCGGTGTCGGCGGTACGCCACCCGACCCGACGGCACCCGGCGTCGAGACTGCTTGGAGATCGGCGTAGACGACGAGCGTCGGACCGAGATCGATACGGGTTTCCCAGCCGTTCGGCGTCGTGGTCAACGTGAACAGCGGGGGAGTGTCGCCCGGGGAAGTGCTGTTCGGCCGGGGCTCGTCGACGCAGGGTGCCGTCGCGGCGCCGGTCGTTGTGGTCGTGCAGGACACCAACGACAACACGACAACGCCAGCACCTGCAAGCCGGAGCGCCCGAACCATGGAGTGGCTAACGCTGCCCGGGCGGGTTGTCGAGGTCGCGCGCGGAGTACGTGTCGCACGCCTTGACCTGGCCGGTGTTGTAGCCGGCAAGGAACCACTTCTGCCGTTGCACAGACGAACCGTGAGTCCAAGATTCGGGATTCACGCGGCCGCTGGTCGACTGCTGGATGCGATCGTCACCGACAGACTGGGCGGCACTGAGCGCGTCGGAGATGTCTCTGTCCGTCAACGGAGCCAGCAGCGGCTGACCACCGCCGGGCGCGGGCTGCTTGTCGGCGAAGTGTGCCCAGATTCCTGCGTAGCAATCGGCTTGCAACTCGGTGCGGACGGCACCGGACTCTTCGCCCCTCGGGTCCTGCTGGGCGCGGCCGATGTCGCCGAGTTGGTTCTGGATGTGGTGGCCGACCTCGTGTGCGACGACGTACTCCTGCGCGAGTGGCCCGCCGCTGGATCCGAAGCGGTCGACGAGCAGCTGGAAGAAGCTGGTGTCGAAGTAGCCGGTGGAATCGGCGGGGCAGTAGAACGGCCCGACCTCGCTGGACGCTGCGCCGCAACCTGTGCGTACCGAGCCGGAGAACAGGGTGATGCCGGGCGGTATGTACTGAACTCCGGTTTGAATCTCCAACTGTGCGTTCCACACGTCGTCGAGGCTTGCGGCTGTGAACGCGACGCGGCAGTTGACGTCCCGGTTCGCGTCGGCGCCCGTTTCACACCCCTGCAGGGTCGCGGCACCGCCACCGGACTGACCGCTGTTCTGCGCACCGGTGAGATCGCCGAGCACCGAGCCCGCGTCGCCGCCGAAGAGCAGCGTGAGGACGAGCAAGATCAGACCGCCTGCACCGCCGCCGATCGCGAGTTTGCCGCCGGTGCCCGGCCCGCCCCCACCGCCGACGGATACGCGACCGGAGTCGATCTGGGCGCCTTCGTTGAAGGTCATCGTCGTCACTCTTTCTGCAGAGGAGGCCGTAGCGATTGCCGCTGTCGCGCTACACCTTTCCATGTGTGAGCGACTGTGGCCCGCGGTCGGCAAATTTGGCACCGGCAGGTCGTAACGACGGGCGAGCAGCACGCTGGCAAACCAGCACTACAGGGCTGAAAACGGGTGTCGAGCGGGCAACCGACTGCGGTAGCCTCGACCTGCTCTGGCATCATGAACGATCGCGGCGCTGCGAGGATTTGCTGCCGACATCCGCCGTTCGTGCGGTTGTGTCGAGGGAGCTGATTCTTCCGACCACCGCCCTCGAGTCCGAGAAAGGGAACATCGTGCTGCGTACCCACCTGGCCGGCTCGCTTCGTAGCGAGCACGCCGGTCACACCGTCACTCTCACCGGCTGGGTGGCGAGGCGGCGCGACCACGGTGGCGTTATCTTCATCGACCTCCGCGACGCGTCCGGTGTGGCGCAGGCGGTCTTCCGCGAAGGTGCACCCGCCGAGCAGGCCCACCGCCTCCGCGCCGAGTATTGCGTGCGCATCACCGGCACCGTCGAGCTGCGGCCGCAAGGCAACGAAAACCACGAGATCCAGACCGGCGCGATCGAGGTCGACGTCAAAGAGCTCGTAGTCCTCAACGAGAGCGCGCCTCTGCCGTTCCAACTCGACGAGACACCAGGCGAAGAAGCGCGGCTGAAGTACCGCTACCTCGACCTGCGACGCGAAGGTCCTGCACACACGATTCGCTTGCGGTCCAAGGTCAATGCGGCTGCGCGCGCCGTCCTCGCGCACCACGAATTCGTCGAGGTCGAGACCCCGACACTGACACGGTCGACGCCGGAAGGTGCCCGCGACTTCCTGGTGCCCGCTCGGCTGCAGCCCGGCAGTTTCTACGCACTGCCGCAGAGCCCACAGCTGTTCAAGCAGCTGCTGATGGTCGGCGGTATCGAGCGGTACTACCAAATCGCTCGTTGCTATCGCGACGAAGATTTCCGCGCGGACCGCCAACCGGAGTTCACTCAGCTCGACATCGAAATGAGCTTCGTTTCTCAGGACGACGTGATCCTGCTCGCCGAGGAACTGCTCCGGGCGCTGTGGAAACTGGTCGGTCACAAGATCGAGAAGTCGATCCAGCGGATGACCTATGCCGAAGCGATGCGACGGTTCGGTTCCGACAAGCCCGACCTGCGATTCGGCGTCGAGATCGTCGAATGCACCGACTATTTCGCGCAGACGCCGTTCCGCGTGTTTCAGGCGCCCTACGTCGGCGCCGTGGTCATGCCTGGCGGCGCCGACCAACCCCGCCGCGAGCTGGATCGGTGGCAGGACTGGGCAAAGCAACGCGGTGCGAAGGGGCTTGCCTACGTCCTCGTCGCCGAAGACGGCACCCTCGGTGGACCCGTTGCAAAGAATCTGTCCGAGTCCGAGCGTGACGGTCTTGCCGCGCACGTCGGTGCGAAGCCTGGCGACTGTGTGTTCTTCGCGGCCGGACCGACGAAGGCACAGCGCGCGCTCCTCGGCGCCGCACGTGGTGAGATCGCTCGCAAGCAAGGTCTGATCGACGAGAAGGCGTGGTCGTTCGTCTGGATCGTCGATGCGCCGATGTTCGAGCCGACGTCCGAAGCGGTCGCAGGTGGTGACGTCGCGCTCGGCCACAGTGCCTGGACCGCGGTGCACCACGCATTCACCTCGCCGAAGCCCGACTCCCTCGAGACCTTCGACACCGATCCGGGTTCGGCTCTCGCCTACGCCTACGACATCGTCTGCAACGGCAACGAAATCGGTGGCGGCAGCATCCGTATCCACCGCAAGGACATCCAGGAGCGGGTGTTCGCGGTGATGGGCATCTCGCACGAGGAAGCCCAGGAGAAGTTCGGCTTCCTGCTGGACGCTTTCGCCTACGGTGCACCGCCGCACGGCGGCATCGCGTTCGGCTGGGATCGCATCACGGCTCTCCTTGCGGGCGTTGATTCGATCCGCGAAGTGATCGCATTCCCGAAGTCCGGCGGCGGGGTCGACCCACTGACGGATGCGCCTGCGCCGATCACAGCGCAGCAGCGCAAGGAATCGGGTATCGACGCGAAGCTCGAGCCGAAAGCGAAAGTCGAGCCCGACGCGACACCGGAAACCAAAGCCTGATCCGGCGGGCTCACGGTGCTGCACCTGCGCGTGATCTGCCCGGCGGAGGACACCGACGCCGTGCTCACGATTCTGCGCGAGCACGTCGGCGTCACACACCTCATCGTGTCTCGTGGCGCCGCTGTGCAGCCGGTCGGCGATGCCGTCCAAGCCGACATCGCTCGCGAGGCCGCGAACGATGTCCTTGCGGAGCTGGGCAAGCTCGGCCTCGAACAGTCGGGTGCATTGACGCTCGAACCGTTGGAAACGGTGTTGTCCGACGCGGCGGTCAAAGCCGAACACGACGCGCCCGGGGATCCAGCCGACGCGGTCGTGTGGGAAGAGCTGCTGTCGCGCACCCGTGAAGAATCGACGCTCAACGGTGCATTTCTGGCGTTTCTGACGATCGCGTGCCTACTTGCCGCGGTCGGTGTGGTCACCGATTCGCCGGTGACGATTGTCGGCGCCATGGTCGTGGGTCCGGAGTTCGGACCGCTCGCGGCACTCGCTGTCAGCTTGGTCCGACGCAAGTACTCACTGGCCCGGCGATCGATGATCGCATTGCTGTTCGGTTTTCCGGTTGCGATGGTGGCGACCGGGTTGGCAACTCTGCTCGGTGAAGCGATCGGCTGGATCGAGCTGGATTCTGTCGAAACGCTCGATCAGGTCGACTTCATCTACAAGGTCGGACCGTTTTCGCTGGTTGTTGCACTGCTCGCCGGTGCGGCAGGCATGCTCGCTCTCGTCACCGCGAAGTCGGCAGCGCTCGTCGGCGTCTTCATTTCGGTGACGACGGTTCCGGCTGCTGGGTTTGCCGTTGTCGCTGCGACCAACAGCGAGTGGCGCATCGCTCTGCTCTCGACGGGGCAGCTGGCCGTGAATCTGGTCGGGATCGTTGTCGCCGGGGTTGTCGTGCTCGCGCTCCGGCCAACCACGGAACCTCACGATTCCTGGTTGGCCAGAGCCCGGCATCACGTCTTGGGACGATCGAAATAGCTAGACCGCCGGCGAGATCGGTCCCTGCGTGAGAAAGCGGTACGCGTACGTGCTGGCGAGCAAGGTGACCGGAATCGTCACCAGCAGTCCGAGTCCGCACAGCAGGGCTCCGACGAAGTTGATGGCGACCAAAGCCAGCGCGAGCAGCAGCAGCGGCCCGACATTCTTCGACGTCAGCTCGAAACTCGACTTCATCGCGGCGACCGGTTCCTGATCGCGGTCGATGACGAACTGCAGGGTGTACCAGAGCAGGAACGTCGCGATGATGCCCGGAATGACCAAGAGGATGAAGCCGATGGTGGTCACGATGCCGACCAGGATTGCGGCGATCAGGACAGCGCCGAGGTTGCGGAACTGGAAGAAGTCTCCGATCGCTGGCTTGTTGCCGTCGACCTCGCGCAACGCTCCGTTGATGAACGCGGCCTGGAGAATCATGCCGACAATCCAGCTGAGCAATGACCCGAACAGGCTGAGTGCCACCGACGTTTCCGGTCCGATGCCGAAGCCTGCGAGGCCGCCGGTCGGTAGCTGAATCACAAGGCTGATAACGAAGGCGATGACCGAGATGCCGATCCAGACTCCGGCGTTCGCCTTGAACTTGTTCCAGCCGTAGGTCAGTGCGTCACCGACATTGAGCTGTTGCACGCCGCCGCCGTAGCCTGCGCCACCGGCCGGATAAGGATCCGCTGCGTAGTTGGGTTGACCGTAGTTACCCGGAGGTTGTTGATAGCCACCGCCGGGAGGAGGCCCGAACCCGCCGGGAGGGGGCGGGTAGCCGCCGGAGGGGGGAGGCGGATACCCACCCGACTGCGGCGGTGGATAGCTCCCTGCTGGATCGCTGCCGGGCGGGAACCTTTTCGTCGTGTCAGGTCCTTCACCGGGGCCACCCTGCGGAGGTGGCGGATAGTCGGTCATGTCGTGTTCCTTCCCGATGGGGGGTTTCGATCGCGAGTCTTGTCTGAATTGTCTGGATTGTCTGAGGCGGAACGTTCGTCGATCTACTATGTCGACAACGACGCGCCGATGCGACAACAACGCGGCACAAATTTCGCTCCGATCCGTATCGGTACTGGTCGGGCGTCATGGGCGAAACGAAGAAACCCAGCGTTCGCGTCGGGCAGGTAGGTTGGAAGTCGATGAGCGCATTAGTGGCAGACCGCGCAGCCGGGGTCGTCGCAGCAGCAGAGAAGCTGCTCGCGCGGCGAATGGGCGCACCGGTCAGACTTGTCGATCCGACCGAACTCGGCGGTAGCGGGCGAACCGTTGTTTTGCGGGTCCGCGTCGCGGACAACGCTTTTTCGCTACCGCGAACCCTGATCGTCAAGAAAGTTCGCGACTTCGACACGACGTTCGGGCCCGGTTTCGAGCCGGGCGTCGCAAGTGTCGACTCTGCTTTTCTCCGTGAGGCAGTCTCGTACCAGTTCGCGACGGCGCTTGCGATCGAGGACAGACCCGGTCCCGATCTGCTTGCTCACGACCTCGACGAGCGGCTTCTCATCATCAGCGATCTCGGCGAGGGTGTGCGCCTCACGACGCAACTGCAAAGCGGTGACGACGCCGCTGCGGAGAATTCGCTGATGGCGTTCGCTCAGGCGTTGGGACGTATGCACTCGACGACGGTCGGCCGCGAATCCGATTTCACGGCTCTGCTCCGCCGCGCCGAGGTTGCCCATCACGCGGACGGTGTGACGTCGCAGGCCGTCACCGCGGTCGAGCGCTTGCCAGGCATGCTCGCCGACAGTCTCGGCATAACGGTGTCGGACGCTGTTGTCGACGCGTCGAGGCATTGCCTCCGACTCTTCCGTGGCGGCCGCCTACGCGCGTTCAGCCCGTCGGACCTGTGCCCGGACAACGTGATAGTCAACGACGACGGTGTCCGATTCCTCGATTACGAGTGGGGCGGCTATCGCGACGCGTCACTCGATATCGCCTACGCACTCGTCTCGTACCCCGGCTGCCTGTGTCATTTCGAGATGTCGGCCGAGCGCGCGCAGGCGATGATCGAAGCGTGGCGTTCGGAGGTCGTCGGGATCTGGCCGTTCCTGGCCGAAGACAAGATCTTGGCCAGAAAGATGCTCGACGCGAAACTGATCTGGGTGTGGTTGTCGACGTATTGGTTCCTGCCGGACAACCATGCTCGAATCGCCGCCGTCCGCGCGCACGGACTGTCGGTGCCTCGGTCCGAGGCGTTGTTGTCGAGGTGGGCGTCGCTGTCGGAATCGGCAGGCGCCGCAGGCGACCGCCACCTTGCCGCGCTCGCGGAACGTGTTGCGGCAGAGCTGGACTCGCGGTGGTCAGGGGAGGACTAGGTACCGTCGAGCTTGTCGAGCAGGTACCGCCGTTCGACCTCGTTCTCCGTGAGAAGCAGCGCGGTTCGATACGCCGTCTGCGATTCGTCGACGCGCCCGAGTTCGTACAGGAAGTGCGCCCGCGACGCCTCGAAGTAGCCGTAGGCCGCCAGCGCTGGTTCCCCTGCCAACGCGTCGAGTAGGGCGAGACCTCGCGCCGCACCGTGAGCGAAGCCGACGGCGATCGCGTGGTTGAGGTGGACGACCGGCGACGGCCAAACTCGGATCAGCAACTCGTACAAACCGGTGACTTCCACCCAATCGGTCTCGTCGAAGGACGGAGACTCCGCGTGTACGGCGGCGATCGCGGCCTGGAGTGTGTACCGATCGACGTGCGGAAGTGCGCTGCGGACAAGGGCGACGCCCTCGGCGATGGCGTCGCGATCCCAGTCGTCACGATTCTGTTCTGCGAGGGTGAGCATGCGGCCGTCGGGCGCGGTCCGCGCCGACCGGCGGGCATCGGTGAGCAACATCAGCGCAAGCACACCCTGCACGGTCGGGTTGTCGGGAGTCAGCGCAGCCATCATGCGAGCGAGCTGCACAGCGCGATCGCAGAGGTCGTTTCGGACGAGCGCGTCACCCGACGGCGCGGTGTGGCCGGTTGTGAACAGCAGATGCAGCACAGCGCAGATCGCATCCACCCGCTCGGGCAGTTCGGCGGCGGACGGCACCCGATAGGGAATGCGTGCGATCGCGATCTTCTTCTTCGCTCGAGTGATCCTTGCGGCCATCGTCGATTCGCTCACCAGAAAAGCACGCGCGACCTCTGCCGTCGTAACTCCGCACATCAGACGTAGCGTCAACGCGACCTGAGCTTCGCGTGCCAATGCCGGGTGGCAGCAGGTACAGATCAGGCGCAGCCGATCGTCGGGAATGCTGCGTGCAACCTCGATCGCGTCCAGCGCGAGTTCAGCTGTGTCGGAACCGACTTCGTCCTCGACGAGCAGCGGCAGCGCACGCCGCAAGGTCATTTCGCGGCGGAGCACATCCAGGGCAAGGCGGTGAGCGTCGGTTGTCAGCCAGGCAGCCGGATTAGACGGGATACCGCTGCGCGGCCAGTCGGTGAGTGCGCGCGAGTACGCATCCTGAACACACTCTTCGGCGAGGTCGAGGTTCCGAGTGAGGCGCACCGTCGCGGCGAGCACGTATGCCCACTCGCGGCGGTGCGCCTGCGCTACAGCAGCCGTGACGTCGACCATCTCGCTGCCCTGCACGTCTGGAGGTCGGACGATTCGCTACATAGCTCGCAGCGGGCGGACTTCGACGCCGCCGAAACGGGCGGGGACCTGCTTTGCGATCGCGATCGCCGCGTCCAGATCGGCGGCCTCGATCAGGTAGTAGCCACCGAGGGCCTCCTTGGCTTCGGCGAACGGCGCGTCGGTCACGTCGAACCCGCCTGCGTCGTCGGTTCGAATCGAGGTTGCTGTCATCGTCGGCTGCAACCAGCCGCCGCCCTGTACGGCCGCGCCGACATTGGCCTGGAATTTGACATGTTCAGCCAGGATCTCGCCGATGGCGGCATCGCTTGCCGTCGCGTAGCCGGTTTCGTTTTCGTAGATGAGGACGAGATATTGCGACATTGCGACTCCTTGTTCGGGGCCCGCTGATCGGACCGCGTATCAGTACCGACGAACGGGGTTCGCGGGAATCGACAACCTCGCAAGAGAAATATCGAGAAAGTTTTCGCCGCGGCGACAATTATTGCGGTACGGGTGCCGATCGGGACTGGAGTCGGCCGATCCCGGACTGGGTTGCGAGCGAGGCGCCGTGCCGGACGGCCGCGTTGGGATCGGCAACGTCGGTGACGTAGAACCAATCCATCTGCGCCGCAGCAGGAGTGACGTCGAGGACGCCGTAGCCGTGCGAGTCGAGTTCGGCATAACGGATGTGCCGGTTGATCGACGTGATGGCCGCCTCGGCCGGAATCGCTGCGGTCCGCGGCGGCGCTTTCAGGAAGTCACCGGGGCTCGACGACGTGATCGAGGGAACGACGAACTCGACCCCAACTGTTTTGCCTGCCGGATAACTCGCCGCATCGAGCGGGAGGTCGGCTGCCCACGACGAGTGGATGTCGCCGGTCAGGAAGACCACGTTGTCGACACCGTCGGTATCGATCGCATCGAAGAGCCGTCGCCGATCCGCGGTATAGCCGTCCCACTGATCGACATTGACCGGGATGCCCGACTGCGGGATTCCGAGTGCGGCTGTGACGGCCGCCGTTGTCGCAGGTTCGAGGGGTGGCACGACAAGCGGCGCGATCATCACCGGATTGCCGACGAGTCGCCAGCTGGTCGGTGCGGTCGTGACTCCCTTTGTGAGCCAATCCAATTGCGCCGCACCGGTGATCGAGCGGTCGGGGGCGTCGACGCTGCGCCACCCCGCACCGGGTGTGACCTGCTCGCTGCGGTAGCTGCGTAGGTCGAGCATCGAAAGTTCGGCAAGCGTGCCGAAGCGGAGCCGGCGGTAGAGCCGCGCATCGCGCCCCGACCCGCTTGCCCGCACCGGCATCCACTCCAGATAGGCCTGCATCGCGGCTGCGCGGCGGGCGTGCCAATCGCCTTCCGTTGCGGGAGTGTGATTCTCCGCGCCGTCGCGGTAGGCATCGTTTGCCGTCTCGTGGTCGTCCCAGGTGCAGATGAACGGCAGGCGGGCGTGCAGGGCAGCGAGGTCGGGGTCGGTCTTGTACTGCGCGTGCCGCGTTCGGTAGTCCGCGAGCGAGACGATCTCGTGCGCGGGGTCGTGCTGGCGCACGACGCCGTCGCGACCGCCGAATTCGCCGCGCTTGTACTCGTACAGGTAGTCGCCGAGGTGCACGATCGCGTCGAGGTCCGTACGCGCTGCAAGGTGGCGGTAGGCGCTGAAAAAGCCTGCCTCCCAGTTGGAGCACGACACGACGCCGAAACGCAGTCGATCGAGGTCGGCATCGGCGGCCGGTGCGGTTCGGGTGCGGCCTGTCGGTGATACCTGGTTGGTCCCCTGAACTGTGAAGCGATACCAATAGTTGGTAGCAGGCGCGAGTCCGGTGACGTCGATCTTGACGGTGTGATCGGAAGACGCTGTGGCCGTTGCTGTTCCGGACGCTGCTATCGAGTCGAACCGGTCGTCGCCTGCGACCTCCCACTGCACGTCGACGTCGTTGCCGCCGGACTCGATGCGGGTCCAGATGATGACCCCGTTCGGCAGCGGGTCGCCCGAGGCAACCCCGTGCCGGAAAGTCGCCGACGTGGCCTGAGCCTTCGTGGCGAAGAACGTCGACGGGACCGTCGCGGCCGCACCTATTCCGGCTGCGGCGACACCGCCCTTGAGCAGAGACCGACGCGACAGGGATTCAGGCACGGTGACGATCACATCCGAGTCGGACCACGGAAGGCAAATCGGCTCGATGAACAGTTGGCAAACGCGGCGCCGGCGTCATGCGCCCGCAGCTTCGGCACGATCGAGCAGCAACGCCCGCTCGCGTTCGTTCTGGGTCATTCCGGCCGCCCGCTCGAATTCGGTTCGCGCTTCGTCGCCACGGCCGAGTTTCGCGAGCAGGTCGCCACGCACGCTTGGCAGCAGGTGGTAGTTCTTCAGCGACGGCAGGTCGACGAGCTGATCCACGAGGTCAAGCCCTGCCTGCGGACCGAAGGCCATCGACAATGCGACCGCCCGGTTCAATTCGATGATGGGCGACGGCTCGAGAACTGCGAGCTCCTCGTAGAGGCTCGCGATCCGAGCCCAGTCTGTGTCGTCCGCGGTTCGGGCACGGGCGTGGCAGGCGGCGAGAGCTGCCTGCAGCGTGTACTTCGCGCGGGTCGGGGCGAGCGACTCGGCGCGCTCGAGTGCCGCCAGACCGCGCTGGATCAGCAGGTGATCCCATTTGGCGCGGTTCTGTTCGAGCAGCAGCACAGGTTCGCCGGCAGGCGTCGTTCGCGCTGCTGTCCGCGATGCCTGAATCTCCATCAGCGACACCAGACCGTGCACCTCGGGTTCCTCGGGCATCAGACCTGCGAGCAACCTGCCGAGGCGAAGTGCTTCGGCGCAGAGTTCGGGCCGCATCCAGTCGTCACCCGCGGTCGCGGAATAACCCTCGTTGAACACCAGGTAGACAGCCTCGAGAACGGACGCCAGGCGCGCGGGCAGTTCGTCACGGCCCGGTACCTCGAACGGTACGTCGGCGTCGGCGAGTGCCCGCTTCGCGCGCACGATCCTTTGTGCGACAGTCGCTTCCGACACCAGGAAGGCGCGAGCGATTTCGCCCGTCTTCAGCCCGCCGAGCAGCTTCAACGTCAACGCGACGCGCGCCTCCGTGGTCAGGATCGGGTGGCACGAGATGAACATCAACCGCAGGAGGTCGTCCTCGATGCGGTCGTCGAGAACGTCGTCGTACTCGCTCGACCCCTGATCGATCTCGAGGTCGTGCGCAATTTCCTGATGCTTGCGATCGAGGCGTTCCTGTCGACGGAACCGATCGATGGCGCGGCGCTTCGAGATGGCCATCAGCCAGGCGCCAGGGTTGCGGGGGACACCTGATTCCGGCCATTGCTCGAGCGCCGCGACAAGCGCGTCCTGTGCAAGTTCTTCGGCGAGCCCGACATCGTGGACCATTCGCGTCAGCCCCGCGATCAGGCGCGCGGATTCGATACGCCAGACCGCGTCGATGCTGGCGTTGACGTCGGCTGTCGTCCGGGGTGCCGTCACAGAAATGCAGGCTACGCCACGGGTCCGACGCTGCTATTCGAAGTCTGAACGCTCACCGACGGGGCGAACCTCGACCACTATCTCGTCGAATATGTTGTCGAAAACAGCTCCGAACCGGTTCGCCCATTCGATCGCCTCGTCTCTCGATCGGACATCGACGATCATAAATCCGGCGACCACCTCCTTCGCCTCCGCGTACGGTCCGTCGGTGACGGTCCGGGTGCCCTTGGAATAGGTGATCTTGACGCCGTGATCCGGGTGGCGCAGACCCTCGGCCGCGAGCAGAACGCCTGCCTTGTTCATGTCGCCGAGCAGCGCGTCCATCCCTGTCATCAACTCGGCCGGTGGTGGCGTCGCCCTGTCGTAGTAGACCTCGGTGTTGTGCACGATCATGTAGCGCATTGCTGGAATTCCTTTCGGATCGGTGGACCGCATTTCGCGGCCCGTGACTACACGTCGAACGAGCACCGACCAGATCGACGGTTTTCCGATATTCGTCAGACGGTAACGTCGAAACGTGCAGCAGCTCGGTATGGACGAAGACGGCGACGGATTGTTCGACGCGCCGAGCGATGCTGCGTCGGGGGAGTCGGAACCGCGACTCGAGCGGCCAAGACCAGGCGCCCCACTGGCGGTGCGGATGCGTCCCGCCAACCTCGACGAGGTCGTCGGGCAGGAGCATCTGCTGCGGTCGGGCGCGCCGCTTCGACGTCTCGTCGAGGGGTCGGGTGCGGCATCGGTCCTGCTCTACGGTCCGCCGGGCACCGGAAAGACGACCCTCGCGTCGCTGGTCTCGCACAGCACGGGCCGTCGATTCGAGGCGTTGTCCGCGTTGTCCGCCGGGGTCAAGGAGGTGCGCGCGGTCATCGACCTCGCCCGCCGCCGCCTGACTGCAGGCGAACAGACCGTCCTGTTCATCGACGAGGTACATCGCTTTTCGAAGACGCAACAGGACGCGCTGCTCGCTGCCGTCGAGAACAGAATCGTGCTGCTGGTCGGGGCAACCACCGAGAACCCGTCCTTCTCCGTCGTCTCGCCGCTGCTGTCGCGGTCTCTCGTCCTGCAGTTGCAACCACTGACCGACGACAACATCACGACGCTGCTGAGGCGGGCACTCACCGATCCGCGCGGCCTCGATGATCGATACACGGTGACCGACGATGCGATGGCGCACCTCGTTGCGATCGCGGGAGGTGATGCGCGTCGCGGGTTGACGGCTCTGGAAGCCGCGGCCGAGGCGGCACCGTCGTCGGAGATCTCCCTCGAACTGGTCGAGGCCAGCATCGACCGGGCGGCGGTTCGCTACGACCGCGACGGCGACCAGCACTACGACGTCACCAGCGCGTTCATCAAATCGATGCGTGGGTCGGATGTCGATGCGTCGCTGCACTATCTGGCCCGGATGATCACCGCGGGGGAGGATCCCCGGTTCATCGCACGGCGGCTGGTGATCCTCGCCAGCGAAGACATCGGCATGGCGGATCCGACAGCGTTGTTGACGGCGACCGCAGCGGCGAGCGCCGTGCAGATGATCGGTATGCCGGAAGCCCAACTTGCGTTGGCGCAGGCGACGATTCATCTTGCGACCGCGCCGAAATCGGGTTCGGTCACCTCTGGTCTCGGCGCTGCGATGGCCGACATCACGGCAGGCAAGGCTGGGTTGGTGCCGGCACACCTGCGCGACGGTCACTACGCGGGCGCGCAGAAAATGGGCAACGCCATCGGCTATCGGTTGCCGCACAAGGACCCCGACGGTGTACTGCCGCAGCAATATCCGCCGGACGAACTGGTCGGCGTGGACTACTACACGCCGACCGACCACGGCCTGGAACGAGAGATCGGACGCCGTGTCGAGAAGCTGCGGCGGATCGTGCGGCTTCGCCGCTCGTGAGTCCTTTCGGCGGGCCCGCCCTCCAAAAGGACTCACGAGGCGCGCAGCGCCCTAATCGAAAGGAAGACAATGCAAGGCATTTCGCCGTCGGAGGATTTCCGTCGACCGCTCGCCGACCGACGCGATGGGGCCCTGTTCTTCGAGGCGAAGTACCGACTGCGGACCGGTGACGTCGACCAGGACATGCGCTTGCGCCTCGACGGTATGGCTCGGACCCTGCAGGACGTTGCGAACGACAACCTCGAAGCGACCGACTTCGCTCACACCGACCCGTTCTGGATCGTGCGTAGGACCGTGATCGACGTGATCGAGCCGATCAGCTGGCCCGGCACAGTCACTGCCCAACGGTGGTGCGGCGCGTTGTCGACCCGATGGACGAACATGCGGGTCCGGATGACGGCCGAGCACGAGACGAACCTGTTCAATCCGACCCAACGTCCGGCAGGCCTCGTGGAAACCGAGGCGTTCTGGATCAACGTGAACCAGCAGGGTCTGCCCGCGCGGATCAGCGACGGTGGCTTCGCGCTGCTCAGTTCGATGAACGACGTGCATCGGTTGAAGTGGAAGTCGATGAATCCGGATCTGCCTTCGGAGGCAGATACGCACACAGGCGCACCCGCCGATCGGCAGCATGTCCTGCGCAGCACCGACTTCGATCCGTTCAAGCACATGAACAACGCGGCCTACTGGGCTGCGGTCGAGGACGAACTCGTCGACCATCCCGATCTGACGGCCACGCGACACCGCGCTGTAGTCGAGTACCTGCGGCCGATTTCGCCGGACACCATCGCGTTGACCGTTCGCCGTCGACGGGAGGGCGACCAGTTGCAGATGTGGTTGCTTGCCAACGGCGTGACCGCGGCGACCGCGACGGTTACCCGGCTGTCCTGAACTGGTAACTGCGATGCTCTGAAAAAGACCTGTCCACAACCGGTAACCTGAACTGCTGTGCAGACACATGAGATTCGCCGTCGGTTTCTGAACCATTTCGTCGCGGCCGGGCATACCGAAGTGCCGAGTGCGTCGTTGATTCTCAACGACCCGAATCTTTTGTTCGTCAATGCGGGCATGGTCCAGTTCGTGCCGTATTTTCTCGGTGCGCAGACGCCTCCGTTCGTGCGGGCGACGAGCGTGCAGAAATGCGTCAGGACCCTCGACATCGAGAACGTCGGCATCACGACGCGGCACAACACGTTCTTCCAGATGGCCGGCAATTTCTCGTTCGGCGACTACTTCAAACGAGACGCGATCGCGTTCGCGTGGAGTCTGCTTACCAACAGCGTCGAGGACGGCGGCTACGGCTTCGACCCCGAACGGCTCTGGGCCACAGCCTATCTCGACGACGACGAGGCGATCTCGCTGTGGAAGGAGATCGCGGGGCTGCCGGACGAGCGCATCCAGAAGCGCGGCATGGCCGACAACTACTGGTCCATGGGAATCCCCGGTCCCTGTGGACCGTGTTCGGAGATCTACTACGACCGCGGTCCGGAATTCGGCGCCGACGGTGGACCCGAGGCTGACGAGGACCGCTACATCGAGATCTGGAATCTCGTGTTCATGCAGAACGAGCGCGGTCAGGGTACTTCTAAGGACAACTTCGAGATCCTGGGTCCGCTGCCGAAGCAGAACATCGACACCGGCATGGGTGTGGAGCGGGTGGCGTTCCTGCTGCAGAACGTCGCGAATGTCTACGAAACCGACCTCGTTCGCCCCGTCATCACCAAGGCGGAGGAACTGACGGGACGTAAGTACGGGGTCGATCACCAGGACGACATCCGCTTCCGAGTGATCGCCGACCACGCGCGCACCGCTGCGATGCTGATCGTCGACGGCGTCAACCCCGGCAACGACGGTCGTGGCTACGTGCTGCGTCGATTGCTGCGACGAATCGTGCGCTCCGCCAAGCTTCTCGGCGCCGATCAGCCGACCATGGGTGCGTTGATGACGGTCGTCCGCGACGAGATGTCGCCGTCCTACCCGGAACTCGCAACGAACTTCGAGCGCATCGAAAACGTTGCTGTCGGTGAGGAAACAGCATTCCGCAACACCCTGACGTCGGGCTCGAAGCTTTTCGAGAACGCGGCCGACGCTGTGAAGGCCAAGGGCGGCAACGTAATCGGGGGTACCGAGGCATTCGCCCTGCACGACACCTACGGCTTCCCGATCGATCTCACCCTCGAAATGGCTGCGGAGGCAGGCCTTACCGTCGACGAGGACGGTTTCCGGTCGCTGATGGCCGAGCAACGCAAACGCGCAAAAGAAGACGCGCAGTCGCGCAAGCATGCGCACGCCGACCTGTCGGTATACAAGGAACTCGTCGACCGCGGACCCACCGAGTTCACCGGTTTCTCCGAACTGACAACCGAGGCGAATGTGCTCGCGTTGATCTCGGGTGGCGTACGGGTCCCGACCGCAGTGCAGGGCGAGGACGTCGAGGTTGTGCTCGATCGCAGCCCGCTCTATGCGGAGTCCGGTGGCCAGATCGCGGACAAGGGCTCGCTGAGCGCGACCGGACTGCGGGTGCGCGTCAACGATGTGCAGAAGATCGCCAAGAAGCTGTGGGTGCACAAGGTCAAGATCGAAGAAGGTCAGCTGACCGAGGGCGACGTCGTCCTTGCCCAGGTGGATCCGCAGTGGCGGCACGGGTCGACCCAGGGCCACTCGGGCACGCACATGGTGCACGCCGCACTGCGACAGGTGCTCGGGCCCAACGCGGTTCAGGCCGGATCGCTCAACAAACCCGGCTATCTACGTTTCGACTTCAACTGGCAGGGCGGGTTGTCCGACGCGCAGCGCGACGAGATCGAAACGGTCACCAACGATGCCGTCGGTGCCGACTTCCAGGTGAACACTTTCGTCACCGATCTTCCCAAGGCGAAGGAAATGGGCGCCCTCGCCCTGTTCGGCGAGAACTACGGCGACGAGGTTCGAGTCGTCGAGATCGGCGGACCGTTTTCGATGGAACTCTGCGGCGGCACTCACGTGCAGCATTCGTCGCAGATCGGTCCGGTCACGATCCTCGGTGAGTCGTCGGTGGGGTCGGGCATTCGTCGTGTCGAAGCGTTTGTCGGCCTCGACTCCTACCGCTACCTCGCGAAGGAGCGCGCTCTGCTTGCGGGCATCGCGTCGTCGTTGAAGGTGCCCTCCGACGAGGTTCCGGCCCGCATCGAGCAACTCGTCGAGCGGCTTCGAGTGGCCGAGAAGGAACTCGACAAGACGAAGGCTGCGGCGGTCCTGGCATCGGCGGGAACCTTCGTCGATGCTGCCGAGCGGATCGGCGCGGTGAAACTCGTTGCCGCGAGTGCGCCCGAGGGCGTGTCGGGCAACGACCTCCGCTCGCTTGCGGTCGACATACGCGGACGGTTCGGCACCGATCCAGCTGTGGTCGTGTTGCTCGGCAACGCCGACGGCAAGGTGCCGTTCGTCGTCGCGGCGAACAAGGCGGCACAAGACCTCGGAATCAAGGCAGGCGATCTGGTCGCCAGCTTCGGTCCGTCGATCGCCGGGCGTGGTGGCGGCAAGGCGGACATGGCACAGGGCGCGGGCTCGGATCCGGCAGGCATCGATGCCGGGCTCGATGCTGTTCGAAACCGTGTCGTCGAGCTTGCCGGAAACAGCTGACAGTGGACAAGGCACCGGACCGTCCAGGCAACGACGACCCGGGACGCGGCCGGCGGATCGGCATCGACGTGGGCAGCGTGCGCGTCGGTGTCGCTTCGAGCGACCCCGACGGCATGATCGCAACCCCGGTGGAAACCGTCGCAAGGTCGAAGGACGATTCGCCGAATGCGTCGGATCTGCGTCGGATCGAGGCGATCGTGCGGGAGTATGAGGCAGTCGAAATCGTCGTCGGTTTGCCGCGAACATTGCGGGGTAACCACGGACCTGCAGCGGAGTTGGCAACGAAGTTTGCCGATCGGTTGCGCGAGCGGTTGGTATCAGTACCGGTTCGCATGGCGGACGAACGGTTGACTACGGTGACTGCAACGCGGGCCCTACGAGAAAGTGGAGTCCGCGCGAAAGGCCAGCGGCCCATGATCGATCAGGCCGCAGCGGTATCGATCTTGCAGAGTTGGCTCGACGAACGGAGAAGTGCCTTGGCGGCAAAGCATGCAGCAGGCCAGACCGAATCCGGGGGAGATTTGTGAGCGAAGGCTGGACCCCGGACCCGGCACGCGCTCAGCCGAGTCGGGTGGGTCGCCGCAAGTCGCGAGAGGCTCGAGCACGGCGTAAGCGTGGCCGCGCCGTCGCATTGCTTGCAGGCAGCGTCGTTGTGATTCTGATCCTGGCGTTGGGGTTCGTCTTCTACAAGAAGGTGATCGACAAGCCTGCTATCGCCGACGACTACGCCGGACCCGGTGGCGCTGTTGTCGTCGTCGAGGTCGCCAAGGGTGATACCGCCCGGGAGATCGCCACGGCAATGGCGGACAAGGATGTCGTCGCGAGTTGGGAAGCGTTCTACGAGGCTGCGGTCGCCAACCCGGACATGGGCAGCGTCATGCCTGGCTACTACGCGATGCCGTCCCAGATTCCAGCGGCCGAAGCGGTGACGAAGGTTGTCGATCCCGCTAGTCGCGTCGGTGCTCTCGTCATCTCCGAGGGTCGTCAACTGCACGATTCACGTGACGTCAACACCGATGCTGTGAAGGAAGGCATCTACACCAAGATCGCGACGGCGAGCTGCATCGAGGACAAGTGCGTCACCTACGATCAGCTCAACGAAGCCGGCGCTGCATCCGATCTGGATTCGCTCGGAGTTCCGAAGTGGGCGCAGGACAGTGTTCGTAAGGTCCCCGATCGTGATCGCCAGCTCGAAGGTCTGTTGGCGGCCGGGAGCCTGGATTTCGACCCGACCGGTACGCCGACCCAGATTCTCAGTGAGCTTGTCACCGACAGCGTCGCTGCGTACACAGCGACCGGCATCCTGGAATCGGGGAGTGGAAACCTCTCGCCGTACGAGCTGCTCGTTGCAGCGTCGCTCGTCGAGCGTGAGTCCAAGCCCGAGGATTTCGGAAAAGTCGCTCGGGTGATCCTGAATCGCCTGAAGGTGAATCAGCCGTTGCAGTTCGATTCGACTGTCAACTACTCGCTCGACACGACCGAAGTCGCAACCACCGATGCCGACCGTGCGGCCGTGACACCGTGGAATACGTATGCGATGCCTGGTCTACCTGCGACGCCGATTTCGTCCCCGAGCATCGCAGCGCTGCAAGCGATGGAGAACCCAGCTGACGGAAACTGGCTGTACTTCGTGACGGTCGACAAAGAAGGAACGACGGTCTTCACAGACACCTACGAAGAGCACTTGCGCAGTATCGAGCGAGCGTTGGAGAGTGGAATCCTGGACAGTGGCCGCTGATGGAGGCCGCTGACCGACCGGGCGCACCTCGCAAGGCTGCGGTGCTCGGCAGTCCGATCTCGCATTCGCGTTCTCCCGATCTGCACCTGGCCGCCTACCGGGCGCTCGGGCTCGAAGACTGGACCTACGAGCGGATCGAATGCCCTTCGGGGGCACTGCCTTTGCTCGTCAGCGGACTCGGCATCGAATACGTCGGATTGTCTGTCACGATGCCCGGCAAGGTCGAGGCCCTCGAGTTCGCAACCGAACGCACCGAACGGGCGGTACTGGTCGGGTCGGCGAATACGTTGGTCCGGATCGACAACGGCTGGCGTGCGGACTGCACCGACGTCGATGGCGTCCGTGGCGCCCTGCTCGACGGTGGCGTGACCGATCTGACCGGTGCCGACGCAGTTGTTGTCGGTGCGGGTGGCACGGCGCGGCCCGCCTTGCTGGCACTGGCCGAACTCGGTGTGACACGGGTGACGATCGTGGCCCGTGACGCCGGTCGGGCGCAGAGCGCGCTCGAGTTGGCGGGTGCGCTCAAAATGTCGGCTCGTGTCATCGACTTCTCCGCCGAACTCGTCGGCGCCGCGTGTGCCCAGAGCCGAGCTGTGGTCAGTACCGTTCCACCCGCGGCGGTCGAGCCGATCGCCGGTGCGGTCGCGCAGGCGCCCGTGGTCCTCGACGCGATCTACAACCCCTGGCCGACACCGCTTGCACAAGCAGTCCTCGACGCCGGTGGAACCGTCGTCAGCGGACTACAGATGCTTCTCAACCAGGCTTACGGCCAGGTCGAGCAATTCACCGGAATGCCGGCACCGCACGTGGCGATGGCCGAGGCCGTGCGCGTTCACTGACCTGCTGATTCCAGAACAGGCTGTGGACAACTTCGCGTCTATCCACAGGCTGCGAAATTCCTCGCGTGCAGGTCGGTTCCGGTCGGGCAGGCTGGATCGGTGCCCGACTCGATCCCTTTCCTTGTCTTCACCGCGTGGTGTGCAGCCCTGTCGGCCGTCGACCTCGCAACGCTGCGGCTGCCGAATACATCGACCCTGCTCGGAGCGGTAGCCGTTCTCGGTTACAGCGTCGCGACCGGACGTGGCTCGGTCGCTGTGATCGGCGGTCTGCTCCTCGGAGCGCTCTATTTGATAGTCCATCTACTCGCGCCGACCGCAATGGGTGCGGGCGATGTGAAACTCGCGATCGGCGTCGGCGCAGCGGCGGCACTCGGCGGCGGCGAGGTCTGGGTGCTTGCGGCGTTGCTCGCACCACTCGGGACCGCGGTCGCCGGGCTCGTACTGATCGTTCGCCGCCGCCGAACCGGCCGGACCGTCGTTCCGCACGGACCCTTCATGTGTGCCGCAACCGTGTTCGCGCTCGTCGCCGGGTAGCCACGTCGATCGGCAGTCCGTCGGACATGGAAGGATGGACACCGTGTTGCGCTGGATAACCGCAGGAGAATCGCACGGTCCCGCCCTCGTCGCTCTGCTCGACGGGATGGTTGCAGGGGTCGAGGTGACGACTGAAGATATCGCCGGAGAGCTTGCCCGCCGCCGCCTCGGCTATGGCCGCGGCGCGAGGATGAAGTTCGAGGCAGACAAGGTCACCATCATCGGTGGTGTTCGCCATGGCAAGACGATGGGCGGTCCGATCGCCATCGAGGTCGCCAACACCGAATGGCCGAAGTGGCAGACGGTTATGTCGTCGGATCCGGTGGACGAGGCCGAACTCGCGGATCTGGCGCGTAACGCACCGTTGACGCGACCCCGGCCGGGCCATGCGGACTATTCCGGCATGTTGAAGTACGGCTTCGACGATGCGCGCAATGTGCTCGAACGCGCGAGTGCTCGTGAGACGGCCGCTCGCGTCGCGGTCGGCACGGTCGCAAGGGCGTTCCTCCGTCAGGCATTCGGCGTCGAGGTGATCTCGCACGTCGTGTCGATCGGGTCCGCAGCGTCGACGGACGGACTCGTCCCGACCGCGACCGACCTCGCCGCGATCGACGAAAGCCCGGTCCGCGCGTTCAGCAAGGAAGCAGAAGCCGCGATGATCGCCGAGATCGAGGCGGCGAAGAAGGACGGCGACACGCTCGGCGGCGTCGTCGAAGTGGTTGTCGAAGGTCTTCCTGTCGGTCTCGGTTCGTTCACCAGTGGCGAGAACCGCCTCGATTCCCGGCTGGCCGGCGCACTGATGGGTATTCAGGCGATCAAGGGTGTCGAGGTCGGGGACGGTTTCGAAACCGCACGTCGTCGGGGGAGTCAGGCGCACGACGAGATGCGCCCCGGCCCCGACGGTGTGCTGCGCTCGACCAACCGAGCAGGTGGTCTCGAAGGTGGCATGACCAACGGCGAAGCGCTGCGCGTGCGCGCCGCGATGAAGCCGATTTCGACGGTGCCGCGGGCGCTTGCGACCGTCGACATGAGCACGGGTGAAGAGGCCGTCGCCATCCATCAGCGCTCGGATGTGTGTGCGGTACCCGCGGCCGGAGTTGTTGCGGAGACCATGGTGGCACTTGTGGTTGCGCAGGCGGCACTCGAGAAATTCGGGGGCGACTCGCTCGGTGAGACGGTCGCGAACATCACCGGATACATCAAGGGCACATCGGCCCGCGTACCGCGGTGATACCTCAGAGCCGACGTGCTCGCGTCGTAGCGGCGACGCCGCGCGCTGTGCTGGTCGGACCGCCGGGAGCGGGTAAGTCGACGATCGGTCGTCGGTTGGCCAACGCGCTCGGCGTCGAGTTGTTCGACACCGACGCCGCCATCGAGCGCGACGAAGGCCGCAGCATCTCGGAGATCTTCGCGACCGACGGCGAACCCGAGTTCCGCAAGATCGAAGAACGCGTCGTGAAGCAGGCTGTTGCCGAGCAGCAGGGCATCGTGTCGCTCGGCGGCGGTGCGATCCTGTCGAGGTCGACGCGGCAGGCACTCAAAGGTCGGCAGGTCGTCTATCTCGAGATCAGTGTGGCGGAAGGGTTGCGCCGCACGGGTTCCAACAAGTCGCGGCCGTTGCTTGCCGGGGCCGATCCGGCCGCGAAGTATCGAGAACTGATGCGTCGACGCCGACCGCTCTACCGTGAGGTCGCAACGATCAGAGTACGGACCGACGGCCGCAGCCCTGGCCGCGTCGTCAAGCAGATCCTCGCCAAACTCGGTGTGACAGAACCAGATACCGAACGCCCTACAGAATCGGAGCCAACAACGTGACCGAGCCGGTACGAGTCGAAGTCCGCACAGCGCGGCCCTACCCGGTGATCATCGGGCGTGGTTTGCTCGGCGACCTTGTTGCCGAGCTGTCGGGAACGCGAACGGTCGCCATCTTCCATCAGCCACCGCTCGCGGAAACCGCGGAAGCGGTGCGTGCGGCGTTGAGCGAGAAGGGAATCGACGCGCACCGCATCGAGATTCCCGATGCCGAGGACGGTAAGGATCTCGCTGTCGCCGGATTCTGCTGGGAGGTGCTCGGTCGTATCGGCCTCACCCGCAGCGACGCCATCGTCAGTCTCGGCGGGGGAGCGGCAACCGATCTCGCGGGCTTCGTCGCGGCCACCTGGATGCGCGGCGTGAAGATCGTGCATGTCCCGACGACGCTGCTCGCGATGGTCGATGCCGCGGTCGGTGGCAAAACCGGTATCAACACCGAAGCAGGCAAAAATCTCGTCGGCGCGATCCACGAACCGGCCGCCGTATTGATCGACCTCGCAACTCTGGAAACGGTGCCGCGCAACGAGATCATCGCCGGTATGGCAGAAATCATCAAGGCCGGTTTCATCGCCGATCCGGTGATCCTCGAACTGATCGAACGCGACCCCGAAGCTGCGCTCGATCCTACCGGCGAGGTCCTTCCGGAACTGATTCGCAGGTCCGTCGAAGTCAAGGCGAAAGTTGTCGCCGCCGACCTGCACGAGTCGAATCTGCGCGAAATCCTCAACTACGGTCACACACTCGGCCACGCCATCGAGCGCCGCGAGCGGTACAAGTGGCGTCACGGTGCGGCTGTGTCGGTCGGCCTGGTGTTCGCTGCCGAACTCGGTCGCCTTGCCGGTCGCCTCGACGACGCGACCGCCGATCGGCATCGCGCGGTTCTGGAAAGCGTCGGGCTGCCGACCACCTACGACGCAGATGCACTCGGACAGTTGCTCGAAGGTATGCAGACCGACAAGAAGAGCAGGGCCGGCATTCTGCGGTTCGTCGTGCTCGACGGGCTCGCGAAGCCGGGCAGACTCGAAGGTCCGGATCCGTCGCTCCTTGCTGCGGCATATTCGGCCGTTGCCCGCGATGCGAAACCGGGTGGTGCGGTCCTGCTGTAGCGGGGGAGAGTCAGGTCGCACCATTGTGGCGGTCGGCGATGGCACGGAAGGCCTGCTTGGGCCGGTAGGTGCCGTCTTCGAGTGCAGCCATGACTGCGAAGCCGGCTTTGTCCAGGTCGAACTGCGGATCGGCGCGGTGCACGAAATCGGGCATCGTGAAGGTGAAGACGAAGTAGCCGTGTATGCCTTCGGCGTTGTAGAGGTCGATCAACTCGGTGAGGTAGCGGGCTTGCACCGACTCGTCGCGTGGGTGGTCGCCGCGAATGCGCGCCGGGTTGGCGAACCAGTCGACGATCTGGAAGGAACCAGCACCACGCTGGTCGGCGGCAGTGAAAGCGCCGCAACCGAACTCGGAGACGACCATGGGCTTGCCGTGGTCGTGTGCCAGGGCATGTAACCGGTCCCCGTAGGTGGAGTGGTTGCGTGCGGCGCGGTAGAGACTGACGGCGACAAGGTCGAAAGCGGACCAGTCCGGGTTTTCCCAAGCGGCGGCCGAGTAGGTGATCGGGCCGTGAAAGCGGTGCCTCGCGACGGCGACGGTCCGGGTCAGGAGCTTGTGCAGTCGTCGGTCGATCCTGCGACGCAGCACTCTGCGGTACCGAATGATGAGCCACAGCCGCGCGAACGATTTCGGTCCTGGGACGACGCCGGGCACGGTGTGGGAGAACTCGCTGCCGACCAGGAGCGTGACGCGATCGGGATGGTGACGACGGAGTGTCTCCGCGGCTTCGGCGACCTCGGCCAGGTTCGCCAGCATCCACGACTGCGTCCGATCGGTGGCGTCGGGACGGAGGTAGACATTCAAGCCGATATCCAAGGCGAAGCGGGCGGCCAGGATCAGCTGTGTTGTGTCACGGCAAATCAGCATCACCGCATTGCACTGCAGGTCTTCGGCAATGATCGTCAGACCGCGCTGGATGTCCTCGAGCGCCATCTCGTCGACGAGGTACGAGATGCCGCGGATGTTCACCATACGAGGCTTTCGGCTGGCACACCCCGATCCTCGAGAAGAGTGCAGACCCTGTCAAGTTCGAGACGTTCATCGGTCGAGGCCGAGAGAGCACGGCGAATCGAAATGTCGGTACCTCGCACTAAACTTCGCGCACGGCGTCAGGTCGATGCGGGTGGGTTCGAGTTCGGGGGTGTTCCTATGTTTGTGACCACGTTGACGGTGTCTCATGTCTTGGGCAAGACGTGGAGGCTCAACGCGCCGTTGGTATACAAGGGCAAACGCGACTACTACGTCATCAAGGCAGGGTTCGAGACCGACTTCGCGTCGATCCCGAAGCCGATCGCGTGGTTGCTCGACAGTTCGGGCGGCAACTCCGAGGCTGCTGTCCTGCACGATGCTGTCTGGCGAGAGTCGCAGGAGCCGAAGGACGTTCGCCGGATCGATCCCTGGAACGCCGATGGTCTGTTCAGACGTGCGCTGCGGGAGACAGGTATGCCTGCGCTCACCAGGGGACTTATGTGGTGGGGTGTTCGCACCAACGCCGTCGTGCACGGGCGGTTCGGGATCGACGGTCCGTCGTTGCCGATCAAGCTGCTGCAACTCGTCGGTGGTTTTCTGCTCGGCGTGATCACAGTGCTGCCGGTGACGATCGTCGCCGCGATCGGTCTCGTCGCCTACTGGGTGTTCAACTGGATCGCTGCCGCGGTCTGGACGATCTTCGAGCGCTCGCACGGTATGCCGACCAACTGGCCATGGCTGCCGTTCACACCGAAGAAAGTTGCGGCGCTGATCTTCGCGGCGACAGCTGCGCCGACCATGTCTTTGGTGGTGGTCCCGATCTGGCAGAGTGCGGAAGTCAAGACCGCAGAGGCTGTCGCATTGGAGAATCTGCTGCTCGCACGCGGTGATACGCCGCTCACCAACGCCGAGATCGACGCACTGTCCGACCGAAGTCAGGCCGAGACGCCGTTGGCAGTGCAGAAGGCGTGGGAGCTGCCTTAAACCGATGCGGGGGTGCGCTCCGAATCGTGGTTCTCCTGTCGGCGCGCCAGGAAGTGGCTGATTCCGATGCCGATCATTGCGGGGATGAAAATCAGCAACAGGGTCCACGCCGCGCCCGAGGTGAGCTCGAAGATGAGCCCTTCGCCGCCGGTGTCGATCTTCGCGAAATGACCGATGACCCAGCACACGATCCCGGCAGCGACCGCGCCGAGTGCGCTCGCGCAGAGCCAACCGATGGTCAGGTCCGCGCCGCCTCTGCCGCTCGGGAAGTCGCGTCGATCTGCCTTGGCGTCGGCGTATCCCCACACGCCTGCGACAACGACGACGACGGCGAACAGGGCGAAGCGAGCGATGGAACCGTGCAACGGCCACTGCGCGATCGCGAATCCGAGGACGACCCTGATGACCACGTGCACCAGCGCAAGACCCAGACCACGCAGCAACCAAGAATTCATAAATAGAGGTAACCACAGCCGTGGGCTGCCCGCCTGTAGGTTTGTGAAATGTCCGCTGATCATGGTGCTCGACGCGAAGCGTTGCGATGCCTTCTTGTTGGCAACAACGTCGATGCGTTACTGGTCACCGATCTCGTCAACATCCGCTATCTCACCGGGTTCACCGGGTCGAATGCCGCGTTGCTTGTTCATACAGGCGATTCACGCGAGTCCGAGGATCGCACCGTCATCTGCACCGACGGTCGCTACCTGGCCCAGGTCGCAGCTCAGGTGCCGGACCTACGTGCAGAGATTGCGCGCGCCAGCGCGCGCCGTTTGGTCGAGCTTGCGCTCGAGACGGACGTCGGGCGGATCGGGTTCGAGAGTCATATCGCGACGGTCGACCAACTCCGCGGGTGGACCGAGCTCAGCACGGCACTCGATCTGGTTCGGACGCCAGGGCTGATCGAGGAACTGCGCCGAGTCAAGGACGATCACGAGGTCGCGTTGCTCCGCGCGGCCTGCACCGCAGCGGACAAAGCGCTCGCGGCGCTGCTGGAAGCGGGCGGCCTCGCGCCGGGCCGAACAGAACGTCAGGTCGGCAGGCAGTTGGAGTTTCTGATGTTCGAGCATGGTGCCGAAGGCGTGTCGTTCGAAACGATCGTCGCGGCCGGTGCCAATTCGGCGATCCCGCATCACCGTCCTACCGATGCACTGCTGGCGCGCGGCGACTTCGTGAAGATCGACTTCGGCGCAATTGTCGGGGGATACCACTCGGACATGACGAGGACCTACGTTCTCGACGCCCCGGCGGCCTGGCAGATCGACGTCTACGACCTGGTTGCACGCGCGCAAGCAGCCGGTCGGGCTGCACTGCATCCTGGCGCAGATGTCGTCGAGGTGGACGCGGCGGCACGCACAGTCATCGAGGACGCAGGTCACGGTGAGCTGTTTCTCCACGGACTCGGCCACGGTGTCGGGCTGCAGATCCACGAAGCGCCGGGAATCGGCAAGCTCGGCACGGGTACACTTCTCTCCGGCGAGGCAGTGACCGTCGAACCTGGTGTGTACTTCTCCGGCCGCGGAGGCGTCCGAATCGAGGACACTCTTGTGGTGCGCGACGAGGGCCCGGAACTGCTCACCCTCACCAGCAAAGACTTGACCGTCGTATAGGGGCGGGTACGAACAACATCACGATGAACGCGTCGAGACAGACGCATTGAGGAGACGCGAAGCAAGTGGCTTCAACCAGTGATTTCAAAAACGGCCTTGTCCTGAACATCGAGGGACAGCTCTGGAACATCATCGAGTTCCAGCACGTCAAGCCAGGCAAGGGTCCCGCGTTCGTGCGGACGAAGCTCAAGAACGTGCTCTCCGGCAAGGTCGTCGACAAGACGTTCAATGCGGGTGTGAAGGTCGAGGTCGCGACCGTCGACCGCCGCGATATGACGTACCTCTACCACGACGGCAGCGACTACGTGTTCATGGACGGCGACACCTACGATCAGCACTCCATCAGCGAGGCGACGATCGGTGACAGCGCACGCTTCCTGCTCGAAAACATGACGGCGCAGGTCGCAATTCACGACGGCGCACCGCTCTACGTCGAACTCCCGGTCACGGTCGAGCTCGAGGTCAAGCACACCGATCCCGGTCTGCAGGGCGACCGCTCGACCGGTGGCACCAAGCCCGCCACGCTGGAGACGGGCGCCGAGGTGCAGGTTCCGCTGTTCATCAACACCGGCGACAAGCTCAAGATCGACTCGCGCGACGGTAATTACCTCGGCCGCGTGAACAGCTGACCGGTCGAGTGACGGGACAGGAAGTAGTCGTGGCGTCGTCCAGTTCGAACTCCCAGGATCCGGTGGGCCCTTCGGACAAGCCAGCGCAGAAGAAGCTCGGTGCCCGGCACAAGGCTCGGCGTCGCGCTGTCGACCTGCTCTTCGAGGCGGAGGCACGTGACGTCGATCCTGTCGACATGGCCGACGAGCGGGTTCAACTCGCGATCAGCGACGACGCTGTTGCGCCGGTGAACCCCTACGCGGTGACCGTCGTGCGTGGCGTTGCAGAGAATCTCGATCGCATCGACGGGACCATTGCGTCGTACCTGCAGGACTGGACGCTGGACCGCTTGCCAGCAGTCGACCGTGCAATCCTGCGAATCGCCGTGTGGGAACTGTTCCACGCCGACGACGTACCACCGGTGGTTGCCGTCGACGAAGCCGTCGAGTTGGCGAAGGAATTGTCGACCGACGATTCACCGTCGTTCATCAACGGCGTTCTCGGACAGGTCGTGCTCGTCGCACCCCAGGTGCGCGCAGCGGCGGCAGCCACTCTTGCCGATCGGCCGGAGGCCTGAGCGGTCAGCTCGGGGCCGGCGCGAACACCGAGACCGTGCCGTCGTACTCGTTACCCGCGTAGAGCACGTGCGTTATCGGATCGACCGCCATACCCGAAGGTCCGTCGGCTGCGGTGATCGTGTTCACCACGGACCGCGAGGTCGTGTCTATGACCGAAATCGTGTTGTCATTGATGTTGCTGACATAGACGACCGCGAGGTCGGTATCTGCCACGACGCCGACCGGAAAGGCGCCGACGGCGACGGTCGCGACGACGGTGTCGGAGCTGGTGTCGAGCACCGAGACCACGTTCGCGTCTTCGTGGGTGACGTACGCGGTCTGTGACGCCGGATCGATCCCGATCCGAGCGGGTTTGTCGGTGACCGGAATCGTCGCACGCACCGCGCGTGTGGACGAGTCGATGACCGATACGGTGTTGTCGCGCGAATTCGCAACGTAGACGGTCTGACTCGACGGGTCGCTCGTGACTCCCCACGGGAACGCGCCGACCGTGATGGTGTCGACGACCTCACGGGTCGAGGTATCGACCACGATGACGGTGCCGTCGTCCGGGTTCGAGGCGAACAGCGACGACGTGCCAGGGTCGACGGCGATACGCGCGATCGCCTTGCCGATGTCGATCGTCGCAGTGACCGAGTCTGTCGAGGCGTCGATGACCGACAGGGTGCCGTCGCCGATGTTCGCGACATAAAGCGTCTGCGTATCCGAATCGACCGCTAGACCGACGGGTGTCGTGCCGACATCGATCGAGGTGGTGACTGCACCGGAGTCGACGTCGATGACGCTGATGGACGAATCGTCGGCGTTGGCTGCATACAGCTTGCGCAGATTGGCCTCGATGACGACGGCGACAGGTGTGGTCCCCACCGGAATCGTCGTGGCGATCGAGGCGGCGGGCCCGTTGGCGATGGCTACCTCCGGCTCGGTGGTCTCACCCGCTGAGCTGCTTGCGGTCGACTCCTTGGACTTGTCGTCCGAGCCGGCAAGTTGCCAAGCTGCGAAAGCGCCTGCCACAGCGAGTATTCCGACGATCGCAGCCACGAAGATCCAGCGTCTGGACTTGGGCGCCTGCGGTTGTGGCCGCGACGGAGTCGGCGGCCGTGACAGCGGAGGAACTGGCGGCGGCCCATTCTGCCGGCGGGGCGGCGGTGCAGGCGGAGGGGCAACAGCAGGTGCAATCGAGGTCTCCGCGGTCCGCGGATTCACAGCCATCGTCGGTGGCGGTGCTTGCCGGCTCGTCTCGCGGCGGGTCGGTTGCGGCTGCTCGTGCCGGGTCGCGTTGGCTCTCGTCTCGCTGAAGTCGATCGTCGGCTCATCGGGAGGAGGTGGCGGGGGAGTCGGCAGTCTGGGACCGGGTACCGCGCGAAGTGCTTGATAGGCGGCGGCGGCGAGTTCTCCCGCTGTGTCGTAGCGGTCGTTGGGGTTCTTCGCCATCCCGCGTGCAACAACCTCGTCGAATGCGGTCGGAACGCTCGAACGAAGCGCGCTCGGCTTCGGCGGTGGTGTGTTGAGGTGGCCTGCGACCTGCTGCTCCAGGCTTTTTCCCGGATACGGTCGTGACGCTGTGAGGCATTCGTGCAGGACGCACGCGAGTGCGTATACGTCGGCTCGGGCATCGGCCTGCCCGGTGGTGAAGCGCTCGGGCGCCATGTAGGTCATGGTTCCGATAGCGATGCCGGTGCTCGTCAGATTGGTGTCCCCGACCGAGCGGGCGATACCGAAGTCGATCAGATAGACGAAGTTTTTCGGCGTGACCAGCATGTTCGACGGTTTGACGTCGCGATGGACCAGGCCTTCCGCGTGCGCTGCGTCCAACGCGGAGCCGACCTGATCGATGACCGACACCGCGAACCGAGGTGGCATCGGCCCGCTCGCCCGCAGCATGGCTCCGACATCCGTCCCCTCGATGAGGCGCATATCCAGAAACAGGCGACCGTCGATCTCGCCGAAGTCGTGAATGGGAACGACGTGTGGGTCGCGGAGACCCGCTGCGGCATGTGCCTCGCGCCGAAACCGTTCGCGAAACTCCTTGTCGGCGGCCATCTGCTGCGGCAGGACCTTCAATGCGACGATTCGGTCGGTCATGGTGTCGTAGGCCTCGTACACCTGGCCCATACCGCCTTCGCCGATCAACTCCCGAAGGCGATATCGACCGAACGGCGTCTCGTCCACCGAATCTCCCTTGCCCCTGGGCGTTTACAAGCTCAGCAGAGCTTAGCGGGAGTGGTAGTCACTCCGTCGTGTCAGGAACAAGATCCAACTTCGGTTCGGTTCCGTTCCTGCCGAGACCGTTCAGGATCGTGGTGATGTCTACACCCGAATTCTCCAGTGTTGCAATGACACTTGCGATCACCTGCGGCGATACGCCGAGGATCGACCCGATCGAGTTGCGAGCGTCGTCGCCGCCGCCGACGATCGAGATGCTCTCGATCTGCCCGACCTGCGCGGCAGCGGCCGTCGTCGCATCCACGAGTGTCCGCAGCACGTCCGGAAGTATCTGCAGGCGCGCTGCTTCGGCTCCGAACGTATTCAAGGCTTCGGCGACCTGCTTCTTGCCTGCCGCCTCCGCTTCGAGGCGTGCCCGTAAACCGTCCGCCTCTGCCTGGCGTTCGGCCCGCAGCGCCTCCGCGGCGAACTTTCTCGCGTCTGCTTCGGCCGCACCGGTCTGTCGTGCGGCTTCCGCTGTTGCCTCGGCACGCAGGATCGACGATCCACGTTCACTTTCGGCGCGTGCGATCGCCGCCTGACGTTCGGCCTCGGCGGGAGCGATCACGTCGGCCTGCAGTGCTGCCTGTGCCTGCTGCGCGCGCTTCTGCTCGACGATTGTTCGTGCTTCGACGCGGGCGGCTTCGGCCTGTTCCTTCGCGATACCGACAGCCTTTTCGGCGGTCGCCTGCGCCAGTGGACCGGCCTGGTCTGCTTCGGCGTTTTCGGCTTCGGTGCGGGCACGCAACCGTGCGAGTTCGACATCGCGCTGTTGGTTGGCAGTCGCGATGGCGGTGTCGGCCTCCGCCTGGGCGATCGAACCTGCTTGGCGGGCGCGGGCCGACTGGATTTGCGAATCACGCTCGGCTTCGGCTGTTCCGATGATGGCGTCGCGTCGGACCTCGGCGATTCGGCGTTGGCCGAGTGATTCCAGGTAGCCGTTCTTGTCGGAGATTCCGGCGATCTTCAGAACGTCGACCTCCATGCCGATCCTGGCGAGGTCGCTGCCTGCTTCCTCGACGACGCTGCGCGCGAGGGTGTCCCGATTCGAGTTGAGATCTTCGACGGTCATCGTCGCGGTGATACCGCGCAGGCTTCCGGACAGAATTTCGTTGATCTGACGTTGCAATTCGTGCAGGTCGGCGGTGAGGAAGCGTTGCACCGCGGTCTGGACCGCTTCGTCGTTGGAGCCGATTCGGACGAGTCCGACTGCCTCGACGCTGACAGGAACACCGTTGTTGGACAACGCATTCTGCAGGTTGATGTTCACGTTGAACGGTTCGAGCGACATCTTGTCGACCCGTTCGATGCCAGGGATCCGCAGGCGGGCGCCGCCACGCACAACCTTCGGGGTGCCACGGCCGGTGAACACGGCGACCTCGTTGGGTGGCACCTTGATGTAGTTCTTCACATAGATCAAAGGCAGAGCGACGAAGATGATGAGGGCCGCGATGGCGGCGATGATGACGATCGTCAGCATTCGTTGATCCTTCGGGTGAGGTCTGGAACTGCTAGAGCTCCGGTACGGCTAGATCTCCGGAACAGCGACGACGTGGACGAACTCGTCGTCGACGTCGGTTATGTAGATCCGGCTCGCGGTGGGTAGGACGTTGGGTTCGGCGCTCTTGGCCTTGGCTCGTACGCGGCTGCCGTCGGGATCGACGAACGACACTTCACCCCAGCCGTCGACGGGAATCGACAATTCGACCCGGCCGAGCAGACCTATGTAGGAACTGCGCCCGAAGTGCGAATTCGACTGCTGGCGCTGCAGGTAGGGGAGTAGCAATCCGCGAAAGAGGGCGACAAGGCCGACCGACGCGGCCGCGCCGACCGAGATCTGCAGAGCGTCACTGCCGCCCGCAAACTTTGTGCCGAGGCCGCCCGCACCGAAGCCGAAGATCGCCGTGGCGATCGTCGTGAGGCTGAGAAACGATATGCCGTCGCCGTGCCCGCCTGCACCGATCTGGTGGTCGCCACCGAACTCCCCGACGACCAGGCTCCCCGCGAGCGCGACGACGCCTACGGCGAAACATGCGATCAGAACCGCTGTCAATCTTCCCCCTCGCGCCGGCGTCGAGACCAGGATATCTGGACATGCGCCCCGCGCTGCTAAGGTTATGGCCGATAAGACATCCTTTAACGATCCGTCCAGTGAGGCGGAGAAGGAGGTCGGAGAATGCGTATGCCCGATAAATCGGTCTCCGAACATGCGGGAGCGGTCGATTCGTCGACTCGCCACAGTCCTGAATGGGCAGCGTCTGCCCGCGAATTGCTGTCCTCGGCAGATGTCGCACGGACCGTCGCGCGGATAGCGCACCAGATCATCGAGAAGACTGCACTCGATTCCGACGATCCAGCTGTCGCCCGCGTTGTTCTGGTTGGAATCCCTACTCGCGGAACCACACTCGCGGTTCGGCTCGCGAACAAGATCGAAGAGTTCGCCGGCGTGCGGCCAGCTCTCGGATCCCTCGACATCACGCTCTACCGCGACGATCTTCGCAACAAACCCCACCGTCCGCTCGAACGGACCTCGGTGCCGGAGGGCGGGATCGAGGACGCGCTCGTCGTCCTCGTCGACGACGTCCTGTTCTCCGGTCGGACCATCCGGTCCGCGCTCGACGCGCTGCGGGACCTCGGTCGAGCACGGGCTGTACAGCTAGCCGTGCTGGTCGACCGCGGTCACCGTGAGCTGCCGTTGCGCGCCGACTACGTCGGTAAAAACGTCCCGACCTCCCGAAGCGAAGACGTATCGGTGCTGTTCAGCGAGCACGACGGGCGCGACGCGGTGCTGATCCACGGCGCAAAGTCCGTCGAGGACACGCAGGCATGAAACACCTACTTTCCGTGTCAGACCTCACCCGCGACAGTGCGACGGCGTTACTCGACGACGCCGAGCGCTTCGAGCAGGCACTCCTCGGTCGCGAGGTGCGCAAGTTGCCGACCCTGCGTGGCCGCACCGTGATGACCGTTTTTTACGAGAACTCGACGCGAACCCGAGTGTCCTTCGAGGTCGCCGGCAAGTGGATGAGTGCGGACGTCATCAACGTCAGCGCAAGCAGTTCCTCGGTGTCGAAGGGCGAATCACTGCGCGACACCGCGATGACCCTGCACGCTGCAGGTGCCGACGCGCTGATCGTGCGACACCCCGCATCGGGTGCCGCACACCAGATCGCGGCGTGGACGAATGTCGACGGCAACGGACCCTCGGTCATCAATGCCGGTGACGGCACGCACGAACACCCGACCCAGGCGTTGCTCGATGCGCTGACGCTGCGGCAGCGGCTCGGCAGCATCGAAGGCAAGCGGGTCGTCATCGTCGGCGACATCCTGCACAGTCGCGTCGCGCGGTCGAATGCGTTTCTGCTTGCGAAACTCGGCGCCGAGGTTGTGCTCGTCGCACCTCGGACCCTGCTGCCGAACGGTGTCGACACCTGGCCGGTGACGGTGTCGTCGTCGATCGACGCAGAGTTGCCCGGCGCCGACGCCGTACTGCTGCTGCGAGTACAGGCCGAGCGGATGAACGGGGGCTTCTTTCCTTCCCCGCGCGAGTATTCGGTGCGCTTCGGGTTGTCGGAGAAGCGACTCGGGCAACTCGCCGAACATGCGGTCGTGCTGCACCCCGGCCCGATGCTGCGCGGCATGGAGATCGCGTCGTCGGTCGCTGATTCATCGAAAACTGCTGTTTTGCAACAGGTTACGAATGGAGTTCACATGCGGATGGCGGTCCTGTTCCGCCTTCTCGTCGGCACGGACGAGGTGGTCGCGTGAGCGGGGTGCTCATTCGAAATGCTCGTCCGTACGGTGAGGGCGACAACGTCGACCTGAGACTGGCGGACGGCGAGATCGTCGCCATCGGCACCGGACTCGATGCCGAGGAGCACGACGAGATCATCGAGGCCGACGGTCAGGTGCTGCTGCCAGGCTTCGTCGACCTACACACCCATCTGCGTGAGCCTGGCCGCGAAGACACCGAGACGATCGAATCAGGTTCGGCGGCTGCGGCTCTCGGAGGATTCACCGCGGTATTCGCCATGGCCAACACCAACCCGGTCGCCGATTCGGTTGTCGTCACCGACCATGTGTGGCGGCGCGGACAGGAAGTCGGACTTGTCGACGTCCATCCGGTCGGCGCGGTCACGGTGGGTCTTGCGGGCAAGCAACTCGCCGAAATGGGCACCATGGCAGCCGGTGTCGGTGCCGTGCGGATGTTCTCCGACGACGGGCACTGCGTCGACGATCCGCTGCTCATGCGGCGGGCGCTGGAGTACGCGAGTTCGCTCGGCGTCCTGATCGCGCAGCATGCCGAGGAACCGCGGCTGACCGTCGGTGCCGTCGCACACGAAGGCCCGACCGCCGCGAAACTCGGCCTCGCAGGCTGGCCGCGCGCTGCCGAGGAGTCGATCGTCGCGCGTGACGCCTTGCTCGCGCGGGATGCGAACACCCGGGTCCACATCTGCCACGCCTCGACGGCAGGGACCGTCGAGTTGGTGAAATGGGCCAAGGGTCAAGGCATTTCGATCACCGCCGAGGTCACCCCGCATCACCTGCTGCTCGACGATTCCAGGCTGCAGACCTACGACGCCGTCAACAAGGTCAATCCGCCACTACGCGAGGCGGCCGACGTCGCTGCGTTGCGCGCAGGCCTCGCCGACGGTGTGATCGATTGCGTCGCAACCGATCACGCGCCACACGCCGAACAGGACAAGTGCTGCGAATTCGCGGTCGCACGGCCGGGCATGCTCGGCCTCGAAACAGCGCTCTCGATCGTTGTCGAGACGATGGTCGCTCCCGGCCTGCTTGACTGGCGGGGCGTCGCGCGGGTGCTGAGCGAACGGCCCGCCGAGATCGTCGGACTGCCCGATCAGGGCCGACCGATCGATGTCGGCGAGCCGGCGAACCTCGTTCTGGTCGACCCCGACGCGAGCTGGACCGTCACCAGCAAAGACCTTGCAAGCATTTCCGCCAACACCCCGTACGAATCGATGACGCTTCCAGCGCGGGTCACAGCGACGTTTCTGCGCGGTCGGGTGACCGCGCAGGCCGGGCAAGTTCGAAAGAGGGACTGACATGGAAAGAACACTGCTTGTTCTCGCGTGCATCGCAGTCGGTGTGTTCCTGTTCTGGCTGATGTACCGAGGCTGGAAAAATCGAGCGGCCCGCCAGGCACCGCTGCTCGGCGAACTTCCCGCCGTGCCGCGCGACCTCGGCGCACAACTTCTGGAGCCGACAACGGGTCTCTACGTCGGCAGCACGATCGCGCCGAGCTGGCAGGACCGAATTGCGGTCGGCGACCTCGGCTTTCGCTCGACTGCCGAGATAACGAGATTCGAAAACGGCGTGCTGCTCGAGCGCACCGGAGCATCGAACATCTGGATACCGGCCAAGTCGGTCCAGGCGATACGCACCGATCGGGCGCTCGCCGGAAAAGTGATGACCAAGGACGGCCTGCTCGTCATCCGCTGGGTCCTACCGACCGGCACCGAGATCGACACCGGCTTCCGCGCCGACGACAAGTCGGTCTACCCGAACTGGACCGCAACGGTCACCGACACCAACGATCGGGTCGTCGACCCGGTCGTATTGAACGGAGAACTCGAATGAGCCGTACCCCGGCTGCGTTCGTCCTGGAGGACGGCCGCGTTTTCACCGGCTCCGCATTCGGAGCGGTTGGCCAGACCCTAGGCGAGGCCGTCTTCTGCACCGGCATGACCGGGTACCAGGAGACGCTGACCGATCCCAGCTATCACCGCCAGATCGTGGTCGCGACCGCACCGCAGATCGGCAACACCGGCTGGAACGGTGAAGACAACGAATCGGTCGGTCCGACCGGTGACCAAGCAGAGTCGAAGATCTGGGTTGCGGGCTACGCGATCCGGGATCCATCCCGCCGCACGTCGAACTGGCGGGCCACCGGATCGCTCGAAGACGAACTGGTCCGCCAAGACGTCGTCGGCATCTCCGATATCGACACGCGGGCACTGGTACGGCATCTGCGGACGCGCGGTTCCATGCGCGCAGGCATCTTCTCCGGTGACGCACTTGCCGAGCGTGAGCAACTCGTCCAGCGGGTGCAGGACCAGCCTTCGATGCTCGGCGCCGACCTCGCGACCGAGGTCAGCACAACCTCCGGCTACACCATCGAGCCCGTCGGCGAGGCGCGCTTCACCGTTGTTTCCGTCGACCTGGGCATCAAGACGAACACGCCTCGGATGTTCGCCGACCGCGGGATCAGGGTCCACGTCGTCTCGGCGAACGCCGACCTCGATGCGATCCTCGAATACAAACCCGATGGTGTGTTCCTGTCGAACGGACCTGGTGACCCGGCGACCGCGGGCGGGGCGGTTGCTCTCACCAAAGGTGTTCTCGACAAAGGTATTCCGCTCTTCGGCATCTGCTTCGGCAACCAGATCCTCGGCCGCGCGCTCGGGCGCGAGACCTACAAGATGAAGTTCGGTCACCGTGGGATGAACATCCCGGTCATCGAGCACGAGACCGGTCGGATCTCCATCACCGCGCAGAACCACGGCTTCGCGCTCGAAGGCGAACCGGGGGAGCAGTTCGACACCCCGTTCGGTCGCGCGGTGGTCAGCCACGCCTGTGCGAACGACAACACCGTCGAAGGTGTGCGACTGCTCGACGACCGCGCCTTCTCGGTGCAGTACCACCCGGAAGCCGCAGCGGGACCGCACGATGCCGCATACCTGTTCGATCGATTCACGGGCATCCTCGAGGGGGCACACAAGTAATGCCGAAGCGCACAGATCTTCAGCACATCCTCGTGATCGGTTCCGGTCCGATCGTGATCGGCCAAGCGTGCGAGTTCGACTATTCGGGAACCCAGGCCTGCCGCGTCCTTCGCGACGAGGGTCTTCGAGTCTCGCTGGTCAACTCGAATCCGGCGACGATCATGACCGACCCCGAGTTCGCCGATGCCACCTACGTCGAGCCGATCACGGCCGAGTTCGTCGAGAAGGTCATCGCGAAGGAGCGACCCGACGCGATTCTGGCCACCCTCGGCGGCCAGACGGCACTCAACTGCGCTGTGGCACTGCACGAGCGGGGAATTCTCGAGAAGTACAACGTCGAACTCATCGGCGCCGACTTCGACGCGATCCAGCGTGGCGAGGACCGCCAGAAGTTCAAGGACATCGTCGCCAAGGTCGGCGGCGAGTCCGCCAAGTCCGCGGTCTGCTACACGATGGACGAGGTCCACAAGACGGTCGCCGAACTCGGTTTCCCCGTCGTCGTTCGACCCAGCTTCACCATGGGTGGCCTCGGCTCCGGCATGGCCTACAACGACGACGATCTCGACCGCATCGCAGGTGGTGGTCTCGCCGCGTCGCCGACCGCGAACGTGCTGATCGAGGAATCGATCCTCGGCTGGAAAGAGTTCGAACTCGAACTCATGCGGGACAGCCGCGACAACGTCGTCGTCGTCTGCTCGATCGAGAACGTCGATCCCATGGGCGTCCATACCGGCGACTCCGTCACTGTCGCACCGGCTCTCACGCTCACCGACCGCGAATACCAGAAGATGCGCGACCTCGGTATCGCGATTCTGCGTGAGGTCGGCGTCGACACCGGTGGCTGCAACATCCAGTTCGCCATCGACCCGAGCGATGGTCGACTGATCGTCATCGAGATGAACCCGCGAGTCTCGCGGTCGAGCGCATTGGCTTCCAAGGCAACGGGTTTCCCGATCGCCAAGATCGCAGCCAAGCTCGCTGTCGGGTACACCCTCGACGAGATCGTCAACGACATCACCAAGGAAACTCCTGCCTGTTTCGAGCCGACACTCGACTACATCGTGGTTAAGGCACCTCGGTTCGCGTTCGAGAAGTTCCCCGGTGCCGACCCGACGCTGACGACGACCATGAAGTCCGTCGGCGAGGCAATGTCGTTGGGCCGCAACTTCTCCGAAGCTCTCGGCAAGGTGCTGCGGTCGCTGGAAACCAAGTCGACCGGGTTCTGGACGACAGGCGACGGTAAGTGGGCGCCCGCCGACGACACCGACAGCGCCCGCGTCGCCGCAGCCGAAGCGATCCTCGAGGACCTGCGTACGCCGACCGAGGGTCGGATCTATCAGGTCGAGCGCGCCTTGCGCCTCGGTGCCGACGTCGAGGCCGTCGCAAAGGCGTCCGGCATCGATCCGTGGTTCGTCGAAGAGGTCAACGGTCTGGTGCAGTTGCGGCAGGATCTGCTCGACGCGCCGGTGCTCGACGAGGCGCTGCTGCGGCGGTGCAAGCACGCCGGGCTGTCGGATCGTCAGGTCGCCGCGCTGCGACCGGAGCTGGCTGGCGAGGGTGGGGTGCGAACACTGCGGCACCGGCTCGGCGTCCGGCCGGTCTACAAGACGGTGGACACCTGCGCGGCGGAGTTCGAAGCGAAGACGCCCTATCACTATTCGACCTACGAGCTCGATCCGGAAGCGGAGTCCGAGGTCGCACCGCAGACCGAACGCGGCAAGGTCATCATTCTCGGCTCGGGCCCGAACCGCATCGGACAGGGCATCGAGTTCGACTACTCGTGTGTGCATGCGGCGACGACGTTGTCGCAGGCCGCCTACGAGACCGTCATGGTCAACTGCAACCCGGAAACCGTCTCCACCGACTACGACACCGCCGACCGGCTCTACTTCGAACCGCTGACATTCGAAGACGTGCTCGAGGTTTATCACGCCGAATCCGAATCGGGTCGGGGTGGACCGGGCGTCGTCGGGGTGATCGTGCAGCTCGGCGGGCAGACCCCGCTCGGGCTCGCGCAGCGACTCGCCGATGCGGGCGTCCCGATCGTCGGAACGAGCCCGGCCGCGATCGATCTCGCAGAAGATCGCGGCGAGTTCGGCGAGGTGCTCGCCCAAGCCGGGCTGCCCGCGCCCAAGTTCGGCACGGCGACCACGTTCGACCAGGCCAAGAAGATCGCCTCCGAGATCGGCTACCCGGTGCTCGTGCGCCCGTCCTACGTGCTCGGCGGCCGCGGCATGGAGATCGTCTACGACGAGGCGTCGCTGGAGGGTTACATCTCGCGGGCAACCGAAATAACGCCCGAGCATCCGGTGCTGGTCGACCGCTTCCTGGAAGACGCGATCGAAATCGACGTCGACGCTCTCTGCGACGGCACCGAGGTCTACCTCGGCGGCGTGATGGAACACATCGAGGAGGCCGGTATCCACTCCGGCGACTCCGCCTGCGCGCTGCCTCCGATCACGTTGGGCCGCAGCGACATCGATGCGGTCCGCCGCTCGACCGAAGCCCTCGCCAAGGGCATCGGCGTCAAGGGCCTGATGAACGTGCAGTACGCGCTGAAGGACGACGTGCTCTACGTCCTCGAGGCGAACCCGCGTGCCTCGCGGACCGTGCCCTTCGTCTCGAAGGCCACCGCGGTGCCGCTCGCAAAGGCTGCTGCTCGAATCATGATGGGCGCCACCATCGCCGACCTCCGCGCGGACGGCATGCTGCCTGCGACGGGTGACGGCGGTCAGGTCGCAGCGACCGCGCCTGTCGCGGTCAAGGAAGCGGTCCTGCCGTTCAACCGGTTCCGCCGCGCCGACGGCAGCAATGTCGACTCGCTGCTCAGCCCGGAGATGAAGTCGACCGGCGAGGTCATGGGTATCGACTCCGACTTCGGTCGGGCGTTCGCGAAATCGCAGACCGCCGCGTACGGGTCGCTACCCGTCGAAGGCGCGGTGTTCGTCTCGATCGCCAATCGGGACAAGCGGTCGATGGTATTCCCCGTGAAACGCTTGGCAGACTTGGGTTTCCGGATCCTTGCCACAGAGGGAACCGCGGAAATGTTGCGGCGCAACGGAATACCGTGTGAGAACGTTCGCAAGGTGTCGGACGTGCTGCCCGACGGCGAGCCGAACATCGTCGACCAGATCAAGGACGGCGAGGTCGACATGGTCTTCAACACACCGTTCGGCAACTCGGGTCCGCGCATCGACGGCTACGAAATCCGCAGTGCCGCAGTGATGGTGAACATTCCCTGCATCACAACCGTGCAGGGCGCCGCGGCGGCGGTGCAGGGCATCGAAGCGACGATACGTGGCGACATCGGCGTCAGATCGCTGCAGGAACAACACGCCGAACTCCGGGAGCCGGTCGGAAAATGAAAACCTTCGGACCGCGTTTGCAGGCCGCGATGGCCGAGCTCGGACCGGTGTGTGTCGGCATCGACCCGCATCCCGAACTGATGCAAGCGTGGGAGCTACCGGTCACCGCCGAAGGTCTCGAGCAGTTCGCAGAGATCTGTGTCGAGGCTTTCGACGGACTGGTTGCACTCGTCAAACCGCAGGTCGCGTTTTTCGAGGCTTTCGGATCACAGGGGATCGCGGTGCTCGAGCGCACGATCAGCGTGCTGCGGGCCTCGGGGACCCTTGTGCTCGCGGATGCGAAGCGCGGCGATATCGGATCGACGATGGCGGCCTACGCCAGGACGTGGCTCGACGACGAATCGCCACTGTGTTCCGACGCGGTCACGGTGTCGCCGTTTCTCGGCTTCGGATCACTCGAGCCTGCGCTCGACCTGGCAAGTCGGAACAACCACGGTGTGTTCGTCCTCGCGGCAACGTCGAATCCGGAGGGCGCGCAGGTGCAGCTCGCACGCAACATCGACGGTCGCAGCGTCAGCCAGACGATCGTCGACGAGGTCGCGGCGTGCAACGTCGGCGAGCAACTCGGGTCGGTCGGCATCGTGCTCGGCGCAACACTTGCCAGTGCGCCCGATCTGACCGAGCTGAACGGTCCGATCCTGCTCCCCGGCGTCGGCGCGCAGGGCGGGGGACCGGACGAGGTCCGCACACTGGTCGGCGCACATGGTCGTGCCGCGGTGCCGAGTGCATCGCGCGAGATCCTGCGCGAGGGACCGTCGGTGACCGCACTACGCGACGCGCTGGCGCGGACAACGGACAGTTTCGCGTTCTTGCAGGAGTAAGTGCCTGCTCAGGTCAGGGTCGCAGCGAAGTCGAGCGTCCTTTCCTGTTCGAAGAACGGAACGACCACGAACTCGGTGACGCCGATTTCGGCGAACTGCTCGATGCGGTCCTTGACGGTCGCCTCGTTGCCGACGATCGCGACGTCGGCCGGACCTCCGGCATTCTCGCGATCGAGCATGGCCCGGTACGACGGCAGATGGCCGTAGACCGCGAACGCTTTCGCCGCGACGGCGCGTGCGGCATCGGGGTCGTCGGTGACGGCTATGGGGAGCGCGGCAACAACCTGCGGTTGCGGGCGTCCAGCGGCGGTTGCGCCCGCCTGAATGGACGGTATGACGTGGTTACGCAGGGTTTCCAGCCCGGTGACCCACGTCGTCGTTCCTTCGGTCAGGCGGCCTGCCAGGTCAAGCAGCTTCGGACCGAGGGCGGCGACGAGGACGGGAACAGGGTCCGACGGTACGTCGAGGGCAATCTTTCCGGTCAGCGTTTCGCCTTCGAACTCCGCAGCCTCACCGCGGACCAGCGGCAGCAGGATCGAAAGATATTCGCGCAGGTGTCGGACTTCGCCCCACTTCATCCCGAGCATTCCCTCGATGACGACCTTGTGCGACAGCCCGACTCCGAGGGTGAATCGTCCACCCGACGCTTGCTGGACGGTCCGTGCCTGGATGGCCATCGACGTCGGATGCCGAGGGTAGGTGGGAACGACCGCCGTACCGAGCTCGATGCGGGACACCTCACGACCGGCGATCGCGAGCGTCGTCATGGCGTCGATCGCAAAGATCTGCGGCATCCACGCGCGGGCGAATCCGCGCTCCTCGGCGTCGCGAATTCGCTCGACCGCCTTGTCGATCCGACCCTCTTGCACGAACACGCCGATCTTCATTTGTTGCGCCTTTCGATGGTGGCCGACTTCGGTGAATTCGAGGCTAGTCACCTGCCCCCGATCGCCGTAGCCGGGCTCCGCAGCCCCGCGACGCGCCCGCGACCTGCGCCGACCGTCGTATTTTGCAGGTCGCGATGTCAGTCGGGGTGTCGCATCTGAGCGGGATTCGAAAATGGTTGCGACAGGGACCCGCGCCGTGAGCTTCGGCCGCTCGCCCGGCTCGCCCGCGCAGCCGCGGTAACGCCTGAAAGCCCACGTCAGAGCGCTGGGTTTGGACACGGAGGCGACGGGTTTCAACTGCTTCGAAAACCAACTTCGGGTCGGATTATCGGGTATCGCGGGGAGCCGACTCGCCGGGACAACACACCGGAAATGCCGCCTGACCAGGGGGGTGGGTTCGCAATCGCCGCTCGCCGTGGGTACGGTCGCAAAGGCTGCTGGCGAAATCATTCGACGAGCCAGCGGCGTAGACCAAATGCAAACGATGAGACGGAGGAACCGTGGCCCTTCCCCAGTTGACTGCTGAGCAGCGTGCTGCTGCTTTGGAGAAGGCGGCTGCCGCTCGTCGCGCCAGGGCTGAGCTCAAGGAGCGCCTGAAGCGCGGTGGCACCGACCTTAAGCAGGTGCTCACCGACGCCGAGAAGGACGAGATCCTCGGCAAGATGAAGGTGTCGGCACTGCTCGAAGCTCTGCCCAAGGTGGGCAAAGTAAAGGCGCAGGAAATCATGACCGAGTTGGAGATCGCTCCGACTCGCCGCTTGCGTGGCCTCGGCGATCGGCAGCGCAAGGCGCTGCTCGCCAGGTTCGATTTCGACTCCTGACGATCAACGTGGCCAGTGATGGCCGACCGTCGAATGTGAGTGATGTGCGGAGGGGCCGGCTGGTAGTTCTGGTCGGCCCCTCAGCTGTCGGCAAGTCGACCGTCGTCCGGTGCGTTCGCGAGCAGGTACCCAACCTGACGTTCAGTGTGTCCGCTACGACGCGGTCGCCGCGCCCCGGAGAGGTCGACGGTGTCGACTACACCTTCGTGACGCGAGCCGAGTTCGACCGGATGATCGCCGAGGGTGAGCTGCTCGAATGGGCAGATATCCATGGTGGCCTGCAGCGATCCGGAACCCCCGCGAAACCGATCGAGGCTGCGATGAGTGCAGGTAAGCCGGTCCTGATCGAAGTCGATCTCGCCGGCGCTCGTGCGGTGCGAGCCGCATTACCCGAAGCGGTGCTGGTGTTCATGGCGCCGCCGAGTTGGGACGAACTGGTCGCACGATTGACCTCGCGTGGCACCGAGTCGGCGGCGGTCATCGAGCGTAGGCTCGAGACTGCACGGGTCGAATTGGCCGCTCAGGACGAGTTCCAAGCGGTCATAGTGAACGACGAGGTGCAAAAGTCCTGCGAGGAGTTGGTATCCTTGTTGGTTGGACGGCCGTCTCAGTCGGTCGGTCCCTAGTTACTACACCAGATAACACTTCCTCAGGAGCAACCGAGTGAGCAGTAATTCAGCAGCAGTGTCCGACGCCGAAGGCCGTGGAGTTCTGCCTGCGTACGACACCCCGCTCGGCATCACCAACCCGCCGATCGACGAGTTGCTCGCACGTACGTCGTCCAAGTACGCCTTGGTGATCTACGCGGCGAAGCGCGCGCGGCAGATCAACGACTACTACAACCAGCTCGGCGACGGCATCCTCGAATACGTGGGTCCCCTGGTCGAGCCGGGCCTGCAGGAGAAGCCGCTGTCGATCGCGATGCGCGAGATCCACGGCGACCTGCTCGAGCACACCGAAGGCGAGTGACCGAAGAAAAGTCCCCGCGGTGACTCCTACAACTGCCGTGACGCGGACGCCGTCGGCGAAACGAATCGTCGTCGGAGTCGGTGGCGGCATTGCCGCGTACAAGAGCTGCTCGCTCATCCGCAGTTTCACGGAGAGCGGACATCAGGTACGCGTTATCCCGACCGAATCGGCCCTGGAATTCATCGGGCGGGCGACCTTCGAGGCGCTGTCCGGTAATCCGGTGCATACCGATGTCTTCACCGATGTTCCGAAGGTGCCACACGTCCGGATCGGGCAGGAAGCCGATCTGATCGTGATTGCCCCCGCCACAGCCGATCTGATGGCCCGTGCCGTCGGTGGACGCGCCGACGATCTGTTGACGGCGACGCTGCTGACCGCGCGCTGTCCGGTGATGTTCGTGCCTGCGATGCACACCGAGATGTGGGAGCACCCAGCCACCGTCGCCAATGTTGCGACGCTTCGTGAACGCGGTGCGACCGTCGTCGAACCCGCGTCCGGGCGTTTGACCGGTTCGGATACCGGCGCGGGCAGGTTGCCCGAACCCGAAGAAATCTTTGCGTTGGCCTCGTTGCTGATCGAACGGTCCGACGCCTTGCCGCGCGACCTCGTCGGTCGCCGCGTCGTCGTCTCCGCAGGCGGTACCCGCGAACCGTTGGATCCCGTCCGCTTTCTCGGTAATCGCAGTTCAGGAAAGCAGGGGTACGCGATCGCGCGACTCGCCGCGCAGCGCGGCGCGGATGTGACGTTGATCTCTGGCATCACCTCCGGCGTCGCAGTCCCGGCGGCTGTCGACGTGGTGCACGTCCAGACCGCCGAGCAGATGCGTGAAGCCGTCGACAAGCAGGCACTCGGAGCGGACGCCGTCATCATGTCCGCCGCTGTTGCCGACTTCCGTCCGACGACCGTTGCGACGTCGAAGATCAAGAAGGGCGCCGACGAGCCCGACACGATCCCGCTCACTCGCAACGACGACATCCTCGCGGGTCTCGTGCAGGCGCGCCGCGATGGCGTTTTGCCTGCTGCCACAGCGATTGTCGGCTTTGCCGCCGAGACCGGCGACGCGAACGGCGACGTTCTGACCCATGCACGGGCCAAATTGGCACGAAAGGGGTGCGACCTGCTCGTGGTCAATCCGGTCGGTGACGGCAAGGCTTTCGAGGTCGACAGCAACGACGGTTGGCTGCTGACCGCCGACGGCCGCGAACAGGCGCTCGACCACGGTTCCAAGGCTCTGATGGCCAGCCGGGTGCTCGATGCCTTGACCATCTTGCTGAACCGCCCATCCAAGTAGCGGGGTTTACCGAATACCCTGATGGCAACACTGGACACAGCGCCTGCGCTCGTTAAGGTCGTAAGTCCGCCAGTTAGCCAGAGTTGCATACCGAGAGCCGCATACCGAGAGGGAAATCTGTGAGCAAGTCCGGAAGCCGCCTATTCACCAGCGAGTCAGTGACTGAAGGCCACCCGGACAAGATCTGTGACGCCATCAGTGATTCGATTCTGGACGCACTGCTGACCGCGGATCCGTACAGCCGGGTCGCCGTCGAGACGTTGGTGACGACCGGTCAGGTACATGTCGCGGGCGAGGTCACGACCTCGGCGTATGCAGACATCCCGAAGATCGTGCGCGACAAGGTTCTCGAAATCGGGTACGACTCGTCGGCCAAGGGCTTCGACGGCAATTCGTGTGGCGTCAACGTCGCGATCGGCGCGCAGTCGCCCGAGATCGCGCAGGGTGTCGACCACTCGCACGAAGCACGGGTAGACGGTGCGTCCGACGACGAGATCGACCGCCAGGGTGCAGGCGACCAGGGCTTGATGTTCGGTTACGCCACCGTCGAGACCCCGGAACTGATGCCGTTGCCGATCGCGCTGGCACACAGGCTTGCTCGCCGCCTCACCGAGGTCCGCAAGAGCGGCATCCTGCCCTACCTGCGCCCGGACGGAAAGACGCAGGTCACCATCGAATACGACGGTGACGCCGCGGTCCGGCTCGATACCGTCGTGATCTCGACGCAGCACGCTGCCGACATCGATCTCGACAACCTGCTCACCCCGGACATTCGTGACCAGGTCCTCGGCTCGGTGCTCGGCGATCTGGATCTGCCGTCGCTGGATACGTCGAATGTTCGACTTCTCGTAAATCCGACCGGCCGCTTCGTTCTCGGTGGACCGATGGGCGACGCCGGTCTGACCGGCCGAAAGATCATCGTCGACACCTACGGCGGCATGGCTCGCCACGGTGGCGGTGCGTTCTCCGGCAAGGATCCGTCGAAGGTGGACCGCTCGGCCGCGTACGCGATGCGCTGGGTTGCGAAGAACGCGATTGCTGCCGGCCTCGCCGACCGCATCGAGGTCCAGGTTGCCTACGCCATCGGCAAGGCAGCACCGGTCGGTCTGTTCGTCGAGACGTTCGGCACCGAGAAGACCGATCCTGCCAAGATTCAGCAGGCGATCATCGAGGTGTTCGACCTGCGTCCCGGCGCGATCATCCGTGACCTCGACCTGCTGCGTCCGATCTATGCGCCGACCGCTGCGTACGGACACTTCGGTCGGACCGACATCGATCTGCCGTGGGAGCACACCGACCGCGCGGACAAGCTGCGCTCAGCGGCCGGTCTCTGACGTCACCTGGTTCTGCTAAACATGCACGGGTGAACGCCGAGCAGCTACCCATCGCCAGGGTGCTGCCGTTGCTTCCGCTCGCGCACCTGGATCGGGAATTCGACTACCTCGTTCCTGCGGAGTTCGACGAGGCAGCTCAACCCGGTGTGCGGGTTCGAATTCGCTTCGCGGGCAGATTGGTCGACGGTTACCTGCTCGAACGTGTGCCGTCGAGCGACCATCAGGGCAAACTGGGTTCGCTCGACCGTGTCGTCTCGTCGGAGCGGGTGCTGACGCCGGAGATCGCCACGTTGGCGACGCTGGTCGCGGCCCGCTACGCCGGAACGCGCTCGGATGTTCTGCGTCTTGCAATTCCGCCCCGACACGCGCGGACGGAAAACGAGGAACAAGCGCCTGTCCCGGCGGCGGAGGTCACTTCGATCGACACGGCGGCGTGGGACCGATATTCGCACGGCTCGGCCTTTGTCGAAGCGCTCGCCGCCGGGCGAGCGCCCCGAGCAGCGTGGCAGGCGCTACCGGGAGAGAACTGGCCGCGACGTCTTGCCGAGTTGGCTGCGACGGTCGTCGAACGTGGCGAACAAGCGGTCCTCGTCGTGCCCGATCAGCGGGATCTCGATCGTGTGCATGCCGCGTCCGTCGACCTGGTCGGCAAATCCAGAGCAGTCGCTCTTGCGGCTGGTCTTGGTCCCGCGGCCCGCTATCGCCGTTGGTTGGCGGCGTTGCGTGGGACTGCGGCGATTGTCGTCGGCACCCGTAGCGCGGTCTTTGCTCCGGTGCCTCGCGTCGGTCTCGTCGTCGTCTGGGACGACGGCGACGACAGCAACGCCGAACTGCGTGCTCCCTATCCGCATGTGCGGGAAGTCGCGTTGCTCCGTGCCCACGAAGCCGGCTGCGGTTTTGTTGCCGGTGGTTTTGCGCGGACCGCCGAGGTGCAATCGCTCGTCGAATCCGGCTGGGCGCACGATCTTGTCGCCGCGCGCGGAACGGTCCGCGAATGCTCGCCGCACATCACCGTCCCCGGCGACAGCGACCACGCACTGGAGCGTGATCCGACCGCGGCACAGGCACGGCTGCCTGCGGTTGCTTTCGCGGCGGTCCGATCATCGCTCGATGCGGGACATCCTGTGCTCGTTCAGGTTCCGCGGCGCGGCTATCTGCCGTCGTTGGCGTGCGCGAAGTGTCGAGCACCTGCCAGATGCCGGCGGTGCAACGGTCCGCTGGCGTTGCCGTCGGGTGGGGACGATGTCGCGTCCAGCCCGACCTGCCGGTGGTGTGGGATCGCCGATCCGTCCTATCGGTGCAAGGTGTGCGGTTCACGTGCGTTGCGCGCCTTGGTCATCGGGGCGGGCCGAACCGCCGAAGAACTCGGCAGGGCGTTTCCTGGCGTCGTCGTCGTCAATTCGGGTGGGTCCGAGGTCGTCGACACGGTGAAAGCTGGTCCGCGGCTTGTGGTTGCGACGGTGGGTGCCGAACCCGTCGCGGTCGGCGGGTACGGCAGCGCTCTGCTGCTCGACGGTTGGGCGTTGCTGAGCCGTGCCGATCTGCGTGCGACCGAAGAAGCGTTGCGGCGGTGGATGAGTGCAGCTGCCTTGGTGCGCTCCGGCGCGGACGGCGGTCGGGTGATCGTCGTCGCCGATCCAGGTATCCCGACCGTGCAGGCACTGGTTCGCTGGGATCCGGTCGGGCACGCGCAAACTCAGCTCGCCGAGCGGGCGGAAGTGCGGCTGCCACCGGCTGTGCGGGTGGCAGCGGTCGACGGCAGTGCGTCGGCGATCGCCGCCCTGCTCGAGATTGCCGAACTACCAACGGACACCGAACAACTCGGACCCGTTCCACTGCCGGAAGGCGCTCGTAAACCGTTCGCGGGAGACGCCGTCGAGCCGATCGAAGTCGAACGGATGCTGCTGCGGGTGCCGAGGTCGGCAGGTGCTGCCCTCTCACGAGCGCTCGCTGATGCGCAGGCCAACCGCAGCGCGCGTAAAAACGACCTGCCGGTGCGAGTGCAGATAGATCCTGTCGATATCGGCTAGGTGAATGCCCTGCGCATCGCGACCCGCGGCCACTCGTCGAGCCCGTTCAGTGCTTCGTGGCGTCGGATGGCGCCGAGCCCATCGGTTGGTTCGTCGACGGTTTCGAAGCCGAGGCGGTTGTAGTAGGGCGCGTTCCAAGGCACGTCGCGATAGGTCGTGAGCGTCAAACCTGCTAGTCCGCGGTCGCGCGCCCAGCCGTCGAGTTGCGTGATCAGCGCGGCGCCGATTCGTCGGCCGCTGTAGTCGGGATGCACCGAAACCTGCTCTACGTGGGCGTATGCGTCGACGACGTCGGCAATGAGGTAGCTGCTGACAACCTCGTCCTCGGTGTGGACCCAGCAGCGGCCGTCGTCGATGTAGACCGCGAGGGTTTCGAGCGTCGGGGGAGTGTCGTCGGCGATTCTGGCCATGTCGAGCTCACGGAACGGCTCGCCCGCGGCCTCCTCGATCTGACGCAGACGGGGACCGTCGGAAGTGCGAGCTAGCCGGATCATGGGAGCCAGTGTGGCACCTCACTTCGAAGATCCGCTGAAAGACTCTTGACGTCGACACATTGCCGATATATCGTCGATAGTGTTCAACCAGTTAAGCCATAGGAGGCAATCATGGAAGGCATACCTGCCGAACACGGAATGCGGGGGAGGCGTTCACACGGACGCGGAGCCCCATTCGTACAGTGGAGTCCGATGGATTCCGAAGATAGGCCCGAATCGCCAGGCGATCGTCGAGATCGCCGCCGAGAGCACCGCCACGGACCGCGAGGTTTCGCGCCGGAGGCTCGCTTCGGTCGCGGTTTCGGACCGGACGCTCAGTTCGGTCGCGGGCGAGGTCGAGGTGGCCGTGGCCGCCGCGGCGATGTCCGAGCGGCGATCTTGCTCCTGCTCGAAAACGACCCGATGCACGGGTACGAACTCATCCAACAGATCCGGCAGCGCAGCAACGGCGTCTGGAAGCCGAGCCCAGGCTCGATCTACCCGGCACTTGCGCAGCTCGAAGACGAAGGTCTCGTCCTGATCGAGAAGGTTGTCGGTCGCAAGACTGCCAAGCTGACCGACGCAGGCCGCGAGTACATCGAAGCGAACAGGGACGATCTCGGCGATCCTTGGGCCGACATCAACGCAGAGGTCGGCGATCAAGCCCTCGATCTGCGCGGACTGATCGGTCAGCTGATGGCAGCCGCAGCTCAGGTCGCCCAATCGGGCACTCCGGCGCAGGCGGAGAAGGCCAGCGCTGTGCTTACCGAAGCGCGGCGGTCGCTCTATCGGATCCTTGCCGAAGACGACGTGGCGCCGAACGAAGACACGCAGAGCTGACCTGTCATCCGATCGACCCAATCTTGTAACCTCGAGACCGAAACGTTTTGAGTCACAAGATTGATGAGTAGTCATGAAACGTTCTCGAAAGAGTCGGCCGGGGCGTGTGGCGGTCGTTCTCCTGACATTCTGTGTCACCGGCGTCGCACAAATTTTCACCCAGTCGACGGCCACTGCGAGTCCGGTCAGCGTGTGGTCCGTGCCGACAGTGCCGGGCCCGGTGCAAACGGTCCACGGCTACGCCACCGAGTACGTCCGTAAGAATCTCGATGCCGTGCCCGTCGGGGCGAACGATTTCGGTTGCCGGCCAACCGAAGCGCACCCCAGACCCGTGGTTTTGGTACACGGGACCGATTCCAGCGCATACTCCGACTACGCCGCTCTTTCGCCGATGCTCGCCGATGCCGGGTTCTGCGTATTCGCGCTCAACTTCGGACGCGACCCGGCGCGGCAAACGTACGGAACCGAAGACATGGCGATCAGCGGTGTGCAGGTCGCCACCTTCGTCGAGCAGGTCCGAACAGCGACCGGTGCCGAGAAGGTCGACATCGTCGGCTACTCGCAGGGCGCGACCGTGTCGCGGTACTTCATCAACCGACTCGGCGGAGCGCAGTACGTGAGCAACTGGGTCGGCATGGCATCACCGAGTTACGGCGGAGTCTTCTACGGACTCGGTCCGGCAGCGCAGGCTGTGCCAGGTGCCGTCGATATGTTGACGCCGACCCTGACGACAGCTGTAGTTCAGCAGATGCAGGGCTCCAGCTTCCTGACGGCTCTCAACAGTGGTGGCGACACCGTCGCCGGTGTCAACTACACGACCGTCTCCTCGAACGTCGACGAGATGATCCAGCCGTTCACGAACATGGCGTTGCACGGACCTAACGCGACGAATCTCGTGCTGCAGGACCTGTGCCCGATCAACATGAGCGGCCATTTCCAGCTCGCCTACGATCCGTACGCGTTGCAACTGGTCGTCAATGCACTCGATCCGGCGGCCGCGAAGCAGCCACAATGCGTTGCCGTTCCGCTCGGCACAGGTATTCCCGAGGTCGTCGGCGCCGCGCATTCGTAGTAGGTAACAACCGGATACGGCAATAACCGGACAAGCGAAGGCCGGGGGGGCTCGATGAACCCCCACCCGGCCATTTGCAGTTATTCGGCCAGTTTTGCGACTGCCTGAGCCCACAGGAAGTATTTGTTGGTACCCAGATCGGCGACCGTCTTGACGCCGAGCGCCTGTGTCAGGAGCTCCGCCTTGGCGTCGCTGATGCCCTGTAGTGCAGCGACGGGTGCCGCCGCGAGTTCTTCGACGGGCTTAGTCTCGTATGCCTTGTCGAACTTGTCCGCTATGCCTGCCACGTGAACCTCCATAGACGTCGTGCCGGTAGGGCCGTTCTCGTTGGAGCCGACCAAGCCCCGACCCTAGACTGGTCGCTGCCCGATTGTCTCTCGATCTCATGGAGTAACCAGTGTCCGTGCAACCCGTCCGGCTGTTCGGCGACCCGATTCTGCGTTCGAAAGCAGCGTTGGTCACCGATTTCGACCGGGAACTGCACAAACTGGTCGCAGATCTCGAAGACACGATGCACGAGCAGGGCGGTGCGGGCATTGCGGCACCGCAATTGGGTGTCGGTTTGCGGGTGTTCGCCTACGACGTCGGCGACTTCAGTGGGCACATGGTGAATCCGTCGTTCGAGGTCGTCGGGGACGAAGAACAGTTCGGGTCCGAGGGCTGCTTGTCGATCCCGGAACTGCGCGCCGATTGCCTGCGAGCGATGAGCATCGTTGCTCGTGGTTTCGACATGCACGGCGAGCCGATCGTCGTCGAAGGCAGCGATTTGCTCGCGCGCTGCATCCAACACGAAATCGATCATCTGGACGGCGTGCTGTTCGTCGACAGACTCGACGCCGCCGCGCGAAAGGAAGCGATGCGATTCATTCGCGAGTCCGACTGGTTCGGCGCTACACCGCCGGTGGTCAAGGCGAACCCGCTCGGTCTGCATGGGCTGGGTCGCTGAAGTGCGGATCGTGTTCGCGGGTACGCCCGCTCCTGCTGTGCCGTCGCTACAGCGTCTGCTCGAATCCGAACACCACGAGGTGGTCGCCGTCGTCACGAGGCCGGATGCGGTTGCTGGGCGTGGCCGCAAGGTTTCGCGGTCGCCCGTTGGGTTGCTTGCCGACGAATACAGCGTGCCGGTTCTGACACCGCGGAAACCGTCGGAACCGGAGTTCGTTGCCCAACTGAGTGACCTTGCACCCGATTGCTGCCCCGTCGTTGCCTACGGTGCGTTGCTGCCGAGGTCGGTGCTCGATATCCCGCGCTTCGGTTGGATCAATCTCCACTTCTCCCTCCTTCCCGCCTGGCGCGGCGCGGCGCCGGTGCAGGCCGCCATCAACGCGGGCGACGAGTTTGCCGGTGCCGCAACGTTTCTGCTTGAGGAAGGGCTCGATACGGGTCCGGTGTTCGGCGTGCTGACCGAACGTATCCGGTCGACGGACACAACCGGTGACCTCCTTGCCCGACTTGCCGATGGCGGCGCAGCACTGCTCGAATCGACGCTCGACGGCATCGCGGCCGACGCGTTGCGGCCGGTACCGCAGTCGGGCGACGGGGTCAGCTACGCGCCGAAGGTGACGGTCGAGGCCGCCCGAATTCGTTGGGACGAACCGGCCCTTGCGGTCGATCGCCACATCAGGTCGGTCACACCTGCCCCCGGAGCCTGGACGACGATCGGCGGAGCGCGGGTCAAGGTCGGCAAGGCGTCGGTCGCCGATCATGCCGTCGCGCCGCGTCGCATCGAGGTCACCAAGACGGGCGTCTTCATCGGCACAGTGACCGATGCGATTGTGCTGGAACAGGTTCAGCCACCTGGAAAGAAAATGATGCGCGCGCTCGACTGGGCGCGTGGGGCACGGCTAGAACCGGAAGCGGTGGTGGAGTGAACGAATCCCGACGGCCCTCGAAGTCGGCGGGGTCCCGCCCCGGCGACAGATCACGACGACCGAAACGGCCGCAGAATCCAGCGTCGGTCGGTGCTGTCGACGCACCTCGATCGGTCGCCCGCGACGTGCTTCGCGCGGTACGCGAACGTGATGCTTACGCAAACCTCGTGCTGCCCAACCTCTTACGCGAACGCAAAATTTCGGGACGCGATGCCGCCCTTGCGACGGAGTTGGCGTACGGCGCCTGCCGTGCGCAAGGTCTGCTCGACGCGGTGATCGCGAGCGCGGCGGGTCGGCCCATCGGCGAGATCGACGGTCCGCTGCTGGACGTACTGCGCCTCGGCGCATATCAGTTGCTACGCACCAGAATCGGGGCCCACGCGGCGGTCGCGACGTCGGTCGATCTGGTGCGCATCGAAGCCGGAAGCGGCAAGGCGGGTTTCGTCAACGCGGTGTTGCGTCGAGTCAGCGAGAAAACCGCTGAACAGTGGGTGGCCGAACTGGCCCCCGACGCGTCGAAAGACCCTGTGGGTCATCTCGCGTTCGAGTTCGCGCACCCCAAATGGATCGCGCAGGCGTTTGCCGACGCGCTCGGTCCGAAGGCGGGCGAACTGCGAGATGTATTGGCGGCCGACGATTCTCGTCCGGTCGTTCATCTCGTCGCGCGTCCGGGTGAGATCTCTGCCGACGAACTCGCGCTGATCACCGGTGGTGAGATCGGGAAGTACTCGCCGTACGCCGTCTATCTCGACGGCGGCGATCCGGGTCGACTGGAGCCGGTCCGCGAACAGCTTGCCGGTGTGCAGGACGAGGGCAGTCAGCTTGTCGCGCGCGCGTTTACGCTGGCACCGCTCGACGGTGCCGACGATGGACGCTGGCTCGATCTGTGCGCTGGTCCGGGTGGCAAGGCGGCACTGGTCGGTGCGCTTGCCGGTATCGAAGGGTGGCGACTCGACGCGGTCGAACCCGCAGAACATCGGGCCGAGCTCGTTCGTAAGACGACCCGCGAGCTACCTGTCGATGTGCACGTCGCCGACGGTCGTGAGTCCGGACTCGCTCCCGGCTACGACCGCGTCCTCGTCGACGCACCGTGCACCGGTCTGGGCGCGCTGCGCCGTCGACCCGAAGCTCGTTGGCGGCGAACGGCTTCCGATGTCGCCGATCTCGTCCGCCTGCAGCGCGAGTTGCTGGAGGCTGCGATCGGACTGGTGCGTCCCGGCGGGGTTGTGCTGTATTCGACGTGTTCGCCCCACCTTTCGGAGACCGTCGGTGTTGTGGCCGATGCGGTGCGCCGATTCGGTGTGACGCAACTGGACACCCGCGAACTGCTGCCAGGCGTGCCCGACCTCGGTGACGGGCCGAGCGTGCAGTTGTGGCCGCACCGGCACGGCACCGATGCGATGTTCATGGCGGCGCTCCGCAAGCCCATGTAGTTGACTCGCACGAGTTCTCATTTGTGCAAGGCGCAGGTCTGTTCTTGTCGCAGACTGTTGCCATGGCAATCACCTGGGAAGAGGTCGTGGCGCTCGGCACCGCTCTACCGTCGGTAGAGGAATCGACCTGGTACAACACGCCGTCGTTGAAGGTCGCAGGTAAAGGCTTCGCGCGCTTGCGATCCGAAGCGGAGGGCGGCCTGGTCCTGATGTGCAGCATCGAGGAGAAGGAAGCGCTCCTCGCGTCCGGCGACGCCGCGTTCTACACGACGCCGCACTACGACGGCTACGGCGCGATCCTCGTCGACCTCGATCGCATCGACCGAGAACAGCTTGTCGAGCTGATCGAAGAGTCGTGGCGCATCAAGGCGACCAAGAAGCTGGTTCGAGAACTCGACGAGTCGGGTACCTGACTCGGTATGGCAGCCGCGATCGAGGTCGGTAGGGAACAGTGGCTCGGCTATCGCTGGCAGGGGCATGGGTTCGGTGACCGCGACGCGGTCCTGGACGACCTGCTCTTGCTCGGGTTTCAGGACAGTCGACAGTCCGGTGCCGAGCAGTCGCAGCGACAGCGCACGGGCAAAGCTCCTGCGCGCGGGCTGGTGTCGATGTGGTCCGTTCGCGGGGCGCCGCACACCCATCGTGCGTCGCATCTCGACTTCGTCCGTGACGCGCTGGCGCCGCGGGACTGCGACGAGGGTGGCGCCGCATACGTCGAGGCGGTCGACGAGGTGGCAGCGGCGCTGACGAAGGTCGTGACATCGCCGACTACAAAATCGGACGCAAGTTCCGAGGTGACACAAATAGTCGCGAAGTCGCTGGTCACGTGGTGTGAACGCTGCGGAGCAGACCACGTCCCCGACGGCCTGTTCCGCGATGCCGGCCGCCAAGCGCAGCTCGTGCTCGGCGACGACAGCCGGACGACGATGCTGAAGCCGACTCCCAAGGCGTCGCAGGTAACGATCGACAATCCGCGCCTGACGTTGCTCACCACCTTCTTCCGCGTCAACGGTCCGACCTCGAAGACGCTGTTCCGCGACTGGGTCGGCGGCAGCACGGCGGGCGTGGCGCAGGAGTGGGGCCAGTTGGAAGACGTGGTCAAAGTGCAGGTCGACAACAAGCGTCTCGACCTTCCCGAAAGGCTCGTCGACGACGTCACGAACGCGCCACGCGCCGAGGGAGTTGTCCTCGTCCCGCCGAACGATGCGTACCTGCGGCAGGTCGATCGGACGTTGCTGGTCAGCGACAGCAAGCTGCGACAACAGGTGTGGAAGGCCGTATCAGGGCCCGGCGCGCTGCTGATCGACGGTGAGGTGGCAGGTGTGTGCCGGTACCGGCGCAACGACCAGACGTTGACGATCGCGCCGTTCCAAGGTCGCTGCTCGGCATCGCACCGATGCAGAGGAGAGCGCTCAGCGCGTAGCCGATGTTGCCGGCGAGGAGCTGACAGTCGTCTGGGATTAAGCATGCTCGTGTGTGCACGTAAACTGTCCCGCTGTGTCCGCACCCATGATTGCCCCATCGATTCTGTCCGCCGATTTCGCTCGACTCGCTGACGAGGCGAAAGCCGTCGAAGGCGCGGACTGGCTGCACGTCGACGTGATGGATGCGCATTTCGTACCGAACCTCACGCTCGGCCTTCCGATCGTGGAGAGCCTGCTGAAGGCGACCGATATCCCGCTCGATTGCCATCTGATGATCGACGACCCGGCTCGGTGGGCGCCGCCGTACGCCGAGGCGGGCGCGCACAACGTGACATTTCACGCGGAAGCGTCCGACGACCCGGTCGCCGTCGCCCGCGACATCCGCGCGGCAGGCGCGAAGGCCGGTCTGAGCATCAAGCCGGGAACCCCGATCGAGCCGTACCTCGAAATCCTCAAGCAGTTCGACACGTTGCTCGTGATGAGCGTCGAACCCGGCTTCGGTGGGCAGTCGTTCATCGCCGAGGTGCTCAGCAAAGCCCGTGCGGTGCGCAAGCTCGTCGACTCCGGTGAATTGACGCTGCTCGTCGAGATCGACGGCGGCATCAACGACGACACCGTCGAAGCAGCGGCCGAAGCGGGAGTCGACTGCTTCGTCGCGGGTTCGGCGGTATACGGCGCGAGCGATCCGGCCGCTGCGGTCCGCGCACTACGCAGCAAGGCAGCGCGAGCGTCGCATCATCTGACGCTCGGCTGACTTACTTCAGCTGATCGAGGATGGTCTCGACCTTCGTCTTCAGGTCGGGCGTTGTTGCGATGTCCGGTCGGCCGACGGTGATGGTCGTGTAGGTGTTGTCCACGCATTGCTGGCCGTTGATCGTCTTGGGCGCTCGGGCGCTCGGATAGAGCGTTACGGATTTGGTCGAGCCCGGCGGCTGGTTCTGCACCTCGAGTAACGTGCTGAAGTAGTCACACGCTTCGTCGGCCGGAATGGACTTTCCCTCGTCGATGAGCTTGGCGGCGTCCTCCAACTGCGTCACTACGCCTGGTGGGATGGCGCCGGCAGGCATTTTCTTGAGCGCGTCGACCGCCGCAGGCAGTGCGGTGGCCCACTCGTTCGCGGGAACCCGAGCAACCTGGATTCCGACCTCGGACAAGTTCCCGTATCTGCATGCAGCCAAGTCGGTGCCATTAATTGTGTTCGCGCTACCTTCCAGCGCAGTACCTGCGAGATCTTCGATTGCCGCGGCATCGAGCAGACTGCACGGCGCCGCCGCAGGTCGTGGGGCGGCTTCCGATGTCTGCGCGTCGCCGCCGCTGTCTTGGCCACATCCGGCAAGGACGAGTACCGCAGCTACCGACGCTATGGAACCGACCGCTCCGCGCATTCTGATCATCGAAGGATATTAGCTAGCTATATTCCGGGAATGGCACGTGCACCGAAGAATCAGCAGCTGACAGTGGCTGAGCTCGGCGCAATAGCGCACGGTCCGGTGGTCCTTTCGGAGGCCAGGGGCCGCTTCCTCGGTTTGCGCTCGGCTGTGTTGTATTCGTCCGGGCTGCACCTGTCCGTCGTTGTCGTCGGTGTCGGTATCTACGCCGAGGCCATGCAGAGAGGACACGGTGGTCCGTTTTCGTTCCGCGTAATCGACAACACCGTCACATTGCTTATGCCCTACGGCGGGCGAGGCGAAGGAAACACAGAAGACCGGTATTACAAGGAATCGGTGTTCGTTCTCGAATCCGTCGACAGCGACGAGTTGGCGATCGCCGCCGGATGGCCGGGCGCTGGAATCGAGGAAACTGTCACGAGACTGCGCTTGCCCGGAGTCTCCGAACTCGAGATGGCGATCATTCCCCTGCCGTAGTTTGGCGCTCCGCGGCGTCGAGGGTCTGTGCGAGCAAGGTAGCGATCGTCATCGGTCCGACGCCACCGGGAACGGGCGTGATCAGACTCGCTCGGGTTCGCGCACTGGAGAACTCGACGTCGCCGATATTGCCCGCGTTGTAGCCGGCGTCGATCACAACTGCGCCTGGTTTGATGTCCTCTCCGACAATGAAGTTGGGTTTCCCAACGGCCGCGACGAGCAGGTCGGCCGCACTGACGATCGAGCCAAGGTTGCGAGTGTGCGAGTGGCAGTACGTCACGGTGGCGTTGCGTCCGAGTAGCAGCATCCCGACCGGCCTGCCGAGAATTGGGCTACGGCCGACAACGACGGCGTGCATACCTGCTGGATCAACCGCGTAGTGGTCGAGGAGTCGGATGATTCCGCCGGGCGTACATGATGCAAAGCCCTTGCTGCCGAGCGCCATTGCAGCGAACGACTGTGACGTGACGCCGTCGACGTCCTTCTCCGGAGCGATTGCGTCGAAGGCAGCACGTTCGTCGATGTGCTCGCCGACCGGATGCTGCAGCAGGATGCCGTGAATTCGGGGATCAGCAGACAGCACTCCGAGGGCGTCGACGAGTTGCGCTGTACTCGTCGACGCCGGAAGTGCCACGTGTTCGGACCGTAATCCTGCACGCTCACAACGCTTTTGCTTCATGCGGACATAGGTCACCGACGCTGGATCGTCACCGACAAGGACGGTCGCCAGGGCTGGCACGACGTGTCGGTCGCGGGTGAGGGCAGCCGCACGTCGCGCGGTGTCGTCGATGAGCGCGCGTGCGAGATCGGTTCCGTTCATCAGTTGGGCTTGCGCTGAGGGCATGGCTTCTCCCGAGGTAACTCGAACGAATTGCCCAGGCGCACGGCGTAACCGATGTTGGTGAGCCCGCTTCCCGGTGGTTGTCCACCTCAGCGCCAGTCACGGCCTCACGATTACGTTAGCTCGAGCGCGCGTAGCAGGTCGGCGGCTTCGGTTTGGTAGGCGTGTTCGGCCCATCCCAAAGGCGTTGCGTCGAACTGTCGATCCGTGATCGATGTGTCTGCTCCGGCGTCGAGGAGTCGTTGGATCAGTTCGAGATCGCCGGCCCACGCCGCGTGGTGCAGGGGAGTGGCGCCTCGTTCGTCGCGATGGTTCGGGTCGTCCGGGATCGAAGGCACGACGACCTCGACGCCGGCGACGTCGACTCCGTGCCGCGCCAGTAGTTCGAGCCGGTCGGTGAATCCGTGCGCCGCTGCCCAGTCGCGCTGGCGTTTCCACATCTGCGCACGGGACTCCATTGCCTCGCCGAGTTTCGTCTCCCACGGGCTTGGTCCCGCATCGGCGAGGCCGTGCGCGAACAGCAACACGAGGTGCGAGTCGTCGGGGCGGAACATCCGGTTGTACAGCGACTGCTGATCGGCCGGATGTGCTCCGCGTTCCAACAGCAGGGTGGCGAGCGCGGACGCGAAGGGATGTCGAGGCTGCCTGCGTGGTCCCTGTTCACCCTCACCGAAAACACCGGTCAGCGCGGTGAACGGGGTCGACAGACCGCACCAGAGGTAGCCCGAGTTCGGATCGGCGCCCGCGTCGAGCAACAGCGTTGCTGCGGCAAGTACCCCGTCTTGGGTTTGGTGGACCTGGGCGCGTCCAAAACACAAGTACAGCAACGGAACCCAGCCGAAAGGACCCCCGCGAGTCGTCGCCAGTTCGGGGCGCGCAGCAAGATGGCTGGCTAGAGCATTCTGGTCAGCCGCGGCTGCGGCAGCCCACACGTGCTGCTCGACCAATCTCGGGTCGGCGGCCAGCAGGTCTGCGGCCGCTTGTCGTCGTGGCGGCGCGTCCGACTGGCTGTAGTACAGCGATGACAAGGTGCAGAACCGATCGGCCGAGTCGAGCGAATCCTCGGCGACGGTGTCCGGGTCGAAGCTGATGGCTTTGGCAATCTCGAGGTAATGGACGAGCGCGGGCCAGCCGGTGAAGCCGTAGCCGCGCGCCACGGTGAGCTGGGCATCGTGCAGCGCGAACCGGTCGGGTGCGTTGGCGAGTGCGACGTCGGGGCGGGGGTGGTAGCGGCGAACGATATTGATCGCTCGACTTGTCGACGCAGTGACCCCGCGCTGAAGCTTGCGCGCATCGTCGCGCAGGCGATCGATTGAGGGATTGTTCGGCAGACTGCTGGCCATGACGGCCTCCTCTCATAAACCTGGCGTCCGCGAAGTCAGGCGTGAGAAGAGGTCGGTACGGGACACAACCACAGCAGGGAGGCTGAGCCTCTTCGAGCGGACATCGGGCGTTCCTGCGCGCCCGAATTCAGGTTAGCAGCGTCACCCGTCGGGCGAGTGCGTCCAGCACATCGACGTATGCCGGAGGAACCGAAATGCTCAACAGCGAGCCGGCATCCGTCCGTGTGAATGCGAACGAGAAGAATGAGCAGCAGGCACTTTCCTTGGCACTCAGTTCGCGCGCCCATTCTTCGTCGCTCGCGGCAATCGTCAGCTCCAGTCGTTCCGGCTCTGGTCTGCTCACCTCGCTGACTGCCTGTGCGAACAGAGCATCGAACTCCGCTACCCGCAGCGGTTGGTCCACGGTCGGAAGCGTGCACGCAGTCGGGACCCACTCGGTAGAAACCTCACCGATCTCCATAACCACGACGATAACCCTGTACTCAGGCGCCGGATACAACGCGCGACGCGGCCCGACCGGCGCTGATTGGCAAATCGTCTAGAACTGGAATCATCCCAGCTCAGACGCATATTTCTGCTTGCCTTTCATGATCATTCTGGTAAACTAGAACGCATGTTCGATACCGGGGAAATCGAAGAAACATCGTCCAACACGGAAGTCGCCTGGCTGTTGCAGACTGCCGGCCAGATCGCAAAAATCAGGCGCGACCTCACCGACACCACGAGGGCCGACGTCATCACCGCACTCGAAGTGGTGAAATCGGCAAGTGCGGCGACGCAAGCGGTTGCGACGGCCGATCTGCACACCTCGCGTCGCGCCGAACGCGCCGCGAAAGGCTTACCGAAACGGCAGTGGGACATCGGCGTCGCGTCCGAAATCGGGTTGGCACGCCGCGACTCAGCCAACAAAGGCGGCCGTCACCTCGGCTTCGCGCGGGTATTGGTCGACGAAATGCCCAACACCCTCGCACGACTCGCGTGCGGGGATCTCTCGGAATGGCGAGCCACCGTCATCGTGCGGGACACCTTCGGACTCTCCCGTGAAGATCGGGCACTCGTCGACCGCGAATTGTGCAGTGACCCGGCCACATTGAGGGGTAAGAGCGATAGTCAGGTGTCCGCCACCGCTCGCGCTGCGGTCGTGCGGATCGATGCCGAAGCACTCGTCCGCCGTGCCAGCAAGGCCGTCGGCGACCGTCGCGTCACCTCCCGACCTGCTCCGGACACGATGGCGTATCTGTCGGCGTTGCTGCCGGTCAAACAAGCAGTGTGTGTGCACGCAACACTGATGCGGGACAGTGCCGCGATCCTCGGTGCAGGCGACGAACGAACCAAAAGTCAGATCATGGCCGACCTGCTCGTCGAACGGGTCACCGGACTGTCCACCGCGACGGCGGTTCCGGTCACCGTCAATGTGGTTCTGTCCGACGAAGCGTTGCTCGGTACCGGGTCCGAACCGGCCGAGGTCGAGGGCTACGGACCCGTTCCGACGGATCTGGTCATCCGGTGGCTGCACGACGACGACGCCAAAAACGAGTTACGCCGCCTTTACGCCAACCCCGAGACCGGGGCGTTGACGGCGATGGAATCGAAATCCCGAGGCTTCCCGACCGGGATACTGCGGATGACGAAGTTCCGGGACAAGATATGCCGGACCCCGTGGTGTGGCGCACCGATCCGGCACGGTGATCACGTCAGATCGGTTGCGAACGGCGGAGACACGACGTTCGACAACAGTGCCGGACTCTGCGAAGCGTGCAACTACGCCAAAGAAGCCGACGGCTGGACGACAACACCCGACAAGAATCAATCGGGTGAGTTGCACAGTTACCGGATCACCACCCCGACCGGGCATCACTTCCGCTCGACCGCGCCGGCATTGCCGAAACCGTTGCCTCACCACAACATCGACATCGTCGACAGCTGGTCGGTCGAAGACAAGTTGGTCCAAATCATCTGGGCGGCATGACGGCTTGGTTCAGGCGATGTCAGCCGAGTCGTTGATTCGCTTGAGCGCGGCGACAATTCGATTCGCGTCGGCGACTTCGAAGATCTGACTGAGCCCGCGGGGTGCTCGGTCTGTAAAAGGAGGTTCGAACAGGAGCTTGGGCGACATATTGCCGTGGCGCGTCAGGTGTTTGATGATCAGGTCGACGAACTCGATCTGATTGGCGTTGGCGGTGCGTCCTTCGAGGAACTCCGCGAAAGCGTCCGTCGCAGCTTGTCGGTCCAAGCCAACTAGCGACCGAATGAATCGGCCGAGTCCTCGCGCATTCTCGATGGCCTTCGCAAACTCGGCTTCTCCGCCGACGCCACTTCGGATCAGCAACTCCTGCAGCGACGAAAGGTCTGCGTCGGTAAGGGGGAGTGCTCGCTGCAGCTTACGAAGTGCGAGGTTGTCGGGCTGCTGCACAAGGAAGTCGTGCACTTTCGCGTTGAATCGCTCGATGTCGGTGCCGGTCGTCATCGTCGGCATGTCGACTTCGTTGACATCGCCAAGAGTGTCCTCGAAATCCGAATATATGACCGGCCGTTTGGACCGTTCGAGAAGTCCCACAATCGAACGCAATTTCTTGCGCGCGTCGTCGAGCATCGGCAGAGTGACGTCGACCCACCACTCGTCCTCGGCCACTTCGCGGAGCAGTTGTTCGCGCTTCTGGATCTCGGGAATTCGCAACTGCTCGAGAAGCCCATCGGCGATGCTCTGAATCGCTGTTCGCTGCGCAATGATCGGATCGTCGTACAATATCGCGAGTTGGCTCCGAACGATCATGAGGTCGAATCGCTTTGCGGATTCGTCCGTATCGCGGACCGTTGTGGGCAGAGGTGCGATCTCAGAAACGATTTCAGCGAGTCTCTGCTCGGCGACCGACTCCCAGTTCTTGCGCTCCTGATACTTCTCCACCACTTGGCGTTTCGGTTTGACGATGAAGTTGTCGAGCCGCATTCCCTGAACATGGTCGATCAGGATATCGGCGGTGTCGCGACGAAGGTCGGGGTAAGCGTCGCGCTTGTCCAGTGCTGCAACGAGTTCGGCGCGAGTCGCGAAGATCCGCTCCGACAACGGCTTTGCTAGGGCGCCCGCCGGTTCGCTCATGTCCGCGTTGAAGAACTCCAGATTGGCACACAGATCGAAAACGAAGAAGTCCTTCTTGTCGAGCCCTGGCCCATATAGATCTGGGCGCAGTCGCGTTCCACGCCCAATCATCTGCCAGAACTTGGACTTCGACCGAACAGGCTTGAAAAACACCAGGTTCGATACTTCGGGCACATCGATCCCGGTATCGAGCATGTCCACCGAAACGGCGATGTGGGGCGCCTTCAGTTCCTGCGTGAAGCTGTCGATCAGCGATTGGCTGTAGTCGACGCGATAGGTGATCACCCGCGCGAAGTCGCCGCGGTACTCGGGGTAGTTCTTATCGAACCGTTCGGCAATGAAGTTCGCATGGTTGTTGTTCTTGGCGAAGATGATCGTCTTCGCGAGTCGGTCGCCGCCGGCGACGCGGTGGCCCTGGGTCATAAGGACTTTCAGGGCCTTGTCGACCGTATCTATGTTGAATAGCCACTTGTTGACTGCTTCGGGGTCGATGCTTGCCGGAGCGGCGTCGTCATCCTCGCCCCATTCTGCGGCATCCCACTCATCGCGTTCTTCGTCGGTGAGATCGTCGTACTGGATGCCTTCGCGTGGAAACTTCAGATCGACCCTGATTCCGCGCGGCGGCACCAGGTAGCCGTCGGCGATCGCCTGATTGAGGCTGTAGTCGTCTGTGGGCACGCCGTCTTCGAGGTTGAACAGTCGGTAGGTGTTTCGATCGACTTCGTCCTTGGGTGTGGCTGTGAGTCCCAGCAGCAACGAATCGAAATGCGCAAAGATATGGCGGTACTTCTGATAAACCGAGCGGTGGGCTTCGTCGATCACGATCAGATCGAAGTAACCGGGACCGAATCGTCTTCTGCTGTCGTCGGTTTCGTTGATCAGCCCCATCATTGTGGGGTAGGTGGCGACGTAGACACGGCCATCGGTGTTCTTGTCAGTCAGCAGGTTGACCGGTGCCGAATCTGGCAAGACAGTCTTGAAGGCGTTGACCGCCTGATTGACCAGCGCGATTCGGTCAGCGAGGAACAGGATCCGCTTCGCCCAATTGGCGCGGGCAAGTATGTCGGCCAACGCGATCACAGTTCGAGTCTTGCCTGACCCAGTTGCCATGACGAGTAGAGCTTCACGCTGATTCTCGACCTCGAACCGTTCGGTCACACGTCGGATCGCTCGCTCCTGGTAGGGACGATCCACGATGTGCTTCGGAATCTCCAAATCGGCGAGCGTCTTCAGAGTTGTCCGCCGCTGGATCATCAACTCCAGTTGGTCGCGGGTGTGAAATCCCTGAATTGCCCTCGCTGGGTATCGCGTGTCGTCCCAGATGAAGTGCTCGAATCCGTTGCTGTAGTAGATGATCGGTCGCTGGCCGTACATGTTCTCGAGACAGTCGGCATACAGCTTGGCCTGCTGTTTGCCCGCGTTGGCGTCGCGCTGAGTGCTTTTGGCTTCGACCACGGCGAGGGGCTTGCCGTCGGCACCCCAAAGCACGTAGTCGACGTAGCCCTTTCGATCGTTGGGCATACCGACAACCGGATACTCACGATCACGCTTGTCCTCCAACCTCCAACCCGACTCGAGCAGGTCAGCGTCGATGAACTCGGTACGCGTCTGCGCTTCGTTGTAGTTGTGCGTATCCGGCATCGCGAGGTTCGCAGCCTTGACGGCGGCAAGTTCAGCACGGGCCTGTGCGAGTTCTTCTGTGAGGGTGAGGTTCTGCGCTGTCGCCGACTCGAGAGCGGCGTCCTTCGCGCTAAGGTCGTTACTCAGCTTCGTTATCTGCGCAACCGACTTGGCCATCATCTGGCCGGCAGGTCGGGGCAGCAGGTTCTGGTCGAATTGCAAGGCTGGATCGGGCCTGCTGGCAACGTTTTTGCCGTACGTACGCCCGAGCCACGACAGAATATGGAACAATTCGCGCAGCGCGACGATGCTCTTGTCCTTCGGCACCGGCTTGTTCTCGTGTACGGCTGCGTTGCCCAGCTTGCGAATCAGATCCATCTTGCGCTGCAGGGAATGGCCAACGAGGTTTACGAATGCGCCGTGGTGCAGTCGGGCAGCGAGGTCAGTCTTGTACGACTCGGGGATCCCCTCGACGCGGTAAATCCAGGCGACAGTGTGCTCGACTGTGCGACGTGCATAGAAGCATGTCGTCCGTGCATCAAATAGAGCATCGCGTTCTGCTGCTCTCGCTTCGACATGTAGCGCCGGCCACTCGGTCTGCAAGAAGTCGAAGTTGCCCGCCACGTCGTTACCCTCCCTTTCGTCTGAATCTTGGCACAGATGTGATCGTTCCTACGTCCACGCCACAGGATTGCCGACCTCGACCGCGGCCGTGAAGATATTGCGAAGTGCTGCGCGGGTCCAATCGCGGTGCTCACGCGCTGGCATCCACGACCGTTGGATTTTTAGGTGTTCAGGGACAGCTTCGGAATTCCATGCCTTGCATGGGTACGAAGTCCAGGCTCGCGCAACCTCGGGCGAAGAATCTACGGATCGGACTATGTAGATAGGCCGGCCGAGAGTGTCGACGTGCCCGGTCGGAATCTGGGTGAACTCGAACGCCTCTAATTCGATCGGCCCGGCGTTCCGAAGCTGAATAGGTCCATCCAGCTCGGAAAGGTAGAAGCCTCCGCCGACGCAATGCCCATACCAACCGCTGCCCCAAATGTCGACTTCGTCGGCCCAGCTGACAATGTCTCCGTTGAGCTGGTCGACGATGTCCCATCGCGTCATTCCGATGACACCTGATTCGAGTAGGTCCAGTTCAGCTATGCACCGTTTGCAGGGGTCGACTTCGACTGTGCCACCGTTCAAGATCGACGCCATGGTGCTGAGCAATGTGGGAAACATCGATCTACCAACGCGGATCAAAAGCTTTTCAATGTCGCGCACGGCGCCCCAATTGCCTATGCTCTCGTGTCGATAGTCCATGCCGTGGTGCGGGCAGGTGCCGGCAGTTTCCGTCCAATCGAGAACAAGCTCCCAGTCTTTGCAGTCAACTGAGCAGACGAAACCCTCGTCGAATTCGACCGGTGCGGGCGGGGGCGTCGTGGTAAGCCCGTCTTGCCAGCACCGGCAGCTCACGTGCGCGTCAAGTCCCATCGTTCTAATCCTCTGTCTCGTCTACGAATTCAGACGTCCACCGAACCGGCTGATCGCGCACTGCAGATCGGGCGAACACAGTGACAAGGGCGCCATATGTCGTTGCGAACCACTTCTTGATCGGAGTCGGCTGGGTGGTGGCGACGATTCGCTCAGGTACGCGTCCTCGTCGTTTTGCCGTCTCGTCTTTTAGCACGCACGTCGTGGCGAAGACAGTATCTGCGTGGTGCGAAACCCTCGACGTCATCGTTATGCCGTCGTCGGTTTCGGTGTGAACAGTGACGAGATCCGGAAATTGTTGGTCGGTATGGAGGCCGGCGAATATCCCCGATCCCACGCGTGCGGATGCTCGCAACCACGGGATCATTGCTTCGTCGCGGACCGTGACGATGGCGTACGTCCCGTCGGATCGCGTGGATGGCCGAGGAAGTTGCAGGAAGTCCTGAGAAACGAAGATCATCTCCGACGGACGGTCGTGCACTCGGCGCAAGAATTGCAGGCTGGTCCCCTCGAAGATGCATGTGTCGTGCCCTGCCGCCGCCATAGTCGTCGATGAGCGTCGGCGCAGTGAGCGGATGAAGATGTGCCCTGTCGCCGGGTTTGTGACGCTGGTGACCGCCACTGTCGGTGGGCGGTCGTCCATGCCTTCCAACTCGAACAATGCCCGTGCCGAGTCCGCAGGCGAGGTATTCGCACCAGGGCCGATGTTCGACAAGCGGTCGGCCTCAGTTCGCTTGTACAGCTGACTGATCAAGGTTCGGAATCGTCGCCGGTCCGAATCGATGAGCGCCTGTACTAACCTGCCGCTTTCACGGTAATTCCTTCGGAGTTGGTGTCGTACATGAAGAAAGGTGCTC
>NZ_JBIMSN010000195.1:0-2312 GCF_043944905.1 Antrihabitans spumae | reverse complement strand
TCCTGCCATCGTTGATTCACCGTTATCAGCAGGTGTTCTTCGACGAGAAGGAACGGCAACGATGGCGTATCCCGTTGCGGTGGCTCCGACAGGTGAGGCACGGACCTGGACGGTGCTCGACGAGGGCTACCGAACTGTCGGACCGGTCGAGGAATGGCTCGAAGCGCATCGGCATCTGTGGTCGCCGAACACGGTCCGCGGATATGCGACCTCACTGGCCCAGTGGTGGAGCTTCCTCGAGCAACGCGGCCAGGCCGACAGGTGGCGTGATGTCGGTGTCCCGGCCGTCACCGCGTTCCTGTCGTGGCTGCGAAACGGCCGCACGGTCGAGCACAGCATCACCGCATCCGGTGTGCCGCCGACCGCCGCCACGATGGAAGCCAGATTGGCCGCACTGATTTCGTTCTACCGCTGGCATGAGGCGGTGTTCGGGGTGCAGGTGTCAGGTCGGCTGATGCGCGGCACGCCACGGCGGCAACCGGCGCGAGGCTTGTTGGCACACTTGGATGCTCGGTCCGCGCCGCCGGCGTCATCGCTGGTGCGGGTGCGGCGGAATCGGCGCGATCGACCACCGTTGCTGATGCCGGCCCAGATCCAGGCCATCCTCGACGGTTGCGCGAGCTTCGATGCGGACGCGGGATCGTGGCGGGGGAATCTGCGTGACCGGTTCCTGTTCGCACTGCTCGCCGAGACCGGTATGCGTATCGGGGAGGTGCTGGGGCTGAGGATCGGCGAGTTCGTGCTCGGCCGCGGCGACACCGCGTATGTCGAAATCGTGCCCCGCACCGACAATCCGAACGGGGCGCGAGTGAAGATGATGCGCCCGCGCCGGGTCTATGTGAGCGCCGATCTGGAACGGCTGTTCGCCGACTATCTCACCGCCATCGCCTGTCGGGCAGACGAACTCGGTTTCGCGTTGACCGCACAGAGTCCGCTGCTGATGAACGTGGCACGCCCACCGCTGCTGGCCGCGCTGCGCGAGACAACGGTGCGGGACAAGGTCTCCGCGCTGCGCCGACGGCCGATCGGGCCGGACGGGTGGACCCCGCACTGGTTCCGCCACACCCACGCCACCGCATTACTGCTGGCCGGGACACCGGAATGGGTGGTCTCACGCCGTTTGGGCCACGCGCATGTGCAGACCACCCTCGACCTCTACGGCTGGGTCCGCGAGGACGAAGCGCTCCGGGCGGCGGCCAACTGGACCTCCTATGCCAGCGGATGGCAGGTAGCAGAATGACCAACGAGCGACGGTCCCAGCACCTTCGAACGATCGGCGCCGGCGACCCGATTTGGCGGCAGTGGCAGACATTGCCACCCGAGTGGCGTGGCCCGGTCCTGGGTCCCGGCATCTCGAACTGGGCGGAGATCACCGAAAACGACTGGCCCCGACTCGATTTGAGTCGGCTGCCCGATGCATTCGTGGCCGAGCTGGTGTGGATGGCGCACTGGCAGGCCTGTGACGGCACCCGTGTGGCGGTGCTGGCCATGGCGCAACTGGCCAACATTGTGCGTCGTGCGATCGACGAGGAGCATCCGTTCCCGCCCTCGATCCGAGAAATGGACTACGACGCCGCCGCCGCGCTGCAGGGCTGGTTCTACGCCAGCAGGGGCAAACGACTGCCGACACGAAAGGGTCGCGCTCGGCTGCGGGTGTTGTTCGGGTTCGCGCGGCACGCCCTGATCGCCGCCTGCCACGCCGGGCCGTGGTGGCAGCTCGACGAGTGGCATCCCCGCTGCGACCCGAGGATCCCGCTGACCAACCGGGAGCCGGTGGCTAACTACGGTTGCGCACCTGGCCAGATCTCCGTTGCGTGGCTGCGGTCGGCGGTGAAATGGCACCTCGGCACGATGCTGGAATCCGGCGTGCTGCGCTGGACAACGGTCAGCCAGGAACGGCTGAAAAGCTTTCGCCGCTTCGACAATTGGCTGACCACGTGCCTCGCCGATCCGGCCGATGTCCTCGCCGACCCGACCGCGGCCGTCGAGCAGGCAGCCGCGTTCGCCCGGTGGATCGCCGATCCCCGCAACCGCGTCACCCGCGAATCCGATACCCGCCATCTCGGCAAACCCGTGCCGATCCGCGGCATCAACGACGATCTGCGCGCGGTCGCCGGCCTGTTCGAGTTCGTCGCAGCCAACGCGGTCGAGGCGCGCGCCGTTCTCGGTCCGAGTCCCTGGCAGCAGGTCACCACGACGCACGCGGACAGCTGGTTCGGCCGCGTCACCAGGATCCCGCACCAGCGCGGCTTCGACGACGCCAACTACCTCGACGACCACGCGCTCACCCAGATCACCGCCGCGCTGCCGCT
>NZ_JBIMSN010000194.1:0-512 GCF_043944905.1 Antrihabitans spumae | reverse complement strand
CTTGGTTGACAACAGGTTTCAGATTGTCGGGGATGATCACCGCGAACACGCCGCCGAAGAACCCCCACGCCGCCTCGCAGCCGGCGATCACCGCCGTCAGCGTCTGCGAGAACGTCAACCACACGAACTGGTGCCGGGAGTAGACCGCGGTGAAGATCAACGCGTGCACCTTCCGCCGCCGACCGGTATCCGGATCGTCGAGCATCCCCATGTAGGCGAAGTCGAGTTGGCACTCCACACCCGGGTCGCCGTCGACAACCCGCACCGTCGTCTCCCTCGATCCGAAACCGCAACGCTCCGTAGCGAATCGGTGCAACGTCCGGTACGGAACCGTACAGCCCTGCCGGGTCAGCAAGATCTCGATCTTCGTCACCGACAACGGTTTCGTCTCACCGTCGCCGTTCACCCACGCACGGATCTGTTCCTCGAACGGCACCAACGCCTCCCACGCCGCGCCATGACCGGCCGGGCGTGCCGGTCGTACCGTTTCCAGGACCGCGCCGACCAACTCG
>NZ_JBIMSN010000193.1:0-1570 GCF_043944905.1 Antrihabitans spumae | reverse complement strand
GCCGCGGTCGTGGTGTTCGGCCGTGAGCGGCTGACCGACACGGTCGGGTGGCGTCGAGGTCCACGGCCTCGAAGGGGGCGCTCTGTCGTCTGGGTCGGTCGGGTTGTTGGCGGTTAGGTCGGCGCGGGCAGCGTGTTCAGGCGGTCGAGGCCAGCGATTAGCAGGTCGACCCAGGGTGCGTTGGCGGCGAGTTTGACTCGGGTGCGGCGGGCGTGCCGGATGATCCGTGCGGCGATGGAGAGGATCCGTAGGCGTAGTCGTTTGGGTTCCCACCGGCGGGCCGGATCGGTTCCGAAGGCGAGCATCTGTGTCCACGCGGTCAGCTCGCAGGCCAGTTGGACGATCGCGAGCCAGATTCGGTTCTGGTCGAATCCGTGCAGCGGAAGATTTTGCAGGCCGGTGCTTTTCGTAGTCCGGATGCGGTCTTCGCATCGGGCGCGGCGGCGGTGACGTAGTTCTAGATCGGGTAGTTGGCCCCGGCTGGTGTTGGTGACGAACGCGGTCAGGCGCAGCCCGTCGGTATCGGTGAACCGCAACTGTGCGCCCGGATGGGGTCTCTCCTTCCTGACGATGACGCGCATCCCGTCAGGCCAGGCTGAGAGGTCGAGCAGTCCGGTGAGTTCGGCGACCCAGGCGCCGTCGCGGACTGTGCTGTCGGCGTCGTAGGCCGGTGTCCACACATCGGCGGGGATCAGTGCGAGCTTCTCGACCATGGTGTCGGTGAGTCCGAACCCGACCGAATAGGACAACCTACGTTTTGTCAGGTACTCGATCAACGCGTGGGTGCCGCCGGCACCGTCTGTGCGGATCAGCACTTTGCGGCCGACTCTGTAGCCCGGATCGAACGGTAGCTGCGCCAACGCATCGTGCAGGATGGTGATGTGGTCGGCGGCGGTGTTGGCACCGGCATTGCCTGGGCGTAGCAGCATCGCCACCGGTTCGCCGGTTCCGCCGTCGCCGTGGTCGACGAACGCGCATAGCGGATGAAATCCGTAGCCGCGCTTGTAGTTCGGTGCTGCCTGTTCCTTGTCGGAGTGGGCGGTGACGAGGGTGGCGTCGAGGTCGATGGTCAGGGGATGGGACTCGGCTATCTCGTGGTCGGGGGCATTGGCACCGGCAGCAGCCCAGGCGTGCGCTCGTGCAACGCGGCGGGCGGTGGCGATTGCGGCGAACGCTGTGGGTGCGTCGGCGGCGAGGGCTGCGATCAGTCGGGAGACGGTCGGGTCGGACGCGACCCGGCCGAAGACTTCTGGGTGGGCGCGGAGTTGGGAGATGTCGGCGAGGCAGTCACCACCGACTGCGAGGGTGATCGCAAGGTCCAGCAGAATTTTTCCGGGATCGTGGCTGGCCAGCGGCTTACGCCACGGTGCCAGCGCCTTCGGCAGGGCGCTGGTCAGCCCAGTTTTCTCGGCGGTGCGCAGCAACAACGCCGTGCCGGCGTGCGACACGACACCGATTCCGGTGGCGTCTACGGACATGCGGGGGTAGGGGCCGGTAGGCTTACTCACCTGAATGGTGCTCCTCGAACTCGGATTGATTCAACTGTCGCAAGTCGAATTATCCCAGTTCA
>NZ_JBIMSN010000192.1:0-2105 GCF_043944905.1 Antrihabitans spumae | reverse complement strand
TCCAAGGTGGTCCCATGCTAGTGGCAAGCAGGTGGTCCCATCACCCTGGCAAATGACAAGTGTCAGTCATTCTTGATCGCCGGGCCTCCGCACAGGGTGCAAGGACTGCGCTTGGGGTGGTTCGTCGCGGAAGTATGGACGTGCGGCGAGCCAGTAGATGAGGAAGGTCAGGCCGTAGCCGTAGACCACAGCGGCCGGCACTAGCAGTGCCGTAGGAATCAGCAGGTACCACATGTGTGCTCCGTGCCGGTGTTCACAGTCGTCCAGATGCTCGCGATACGACGGTAGCTCACTGCTGTTAGCACGTCAGTTGAGCGTGTGTACCTATGGATTAGGTTGCAGCCCAGAAGAATTGCCGTCCGGAGTTGCGGACTCAGCCGGGCACCATTGCTTCATGTCCAGGTAGCCTCGCTGATTTCCGGTGCTGACTCTGAAGCTGAGAAGACAGAGCCATTCGCCTGATGAGACGCGCGCCCACGCATGTAAAAGCCCTGACACGTTTTGGTCGAGATCTAGGCCCTCGGCCCGCACGCGTAGAGGTCTGCTGGTGCCGAGGCCTGGGGGATTGCGAGCAATCGCGGCGTTGAGCTGAATTACTACTGGGATGGGTGGCGAGACGTCTCGGTGTGCTGGTGGGTCGAAGGACAGCGGCCAAGTTTCGAACAATGTTGGCTCCCGAAAGGCTTGGCCGGGACGCGGCGCTACGACTAATTGATGCGGGTCAATGCTTCCCGCGTCCTGACGGACGCCATTGACCCGCAGCCAGATGTTAGCACGTGTGTTCGATTTGGTTCTGGTAGGTGAGATGATCGGGACAGTCGTTCGAATTCGGCGACGGGCGCGGTTGCTGACATTCGCTGAAGCTGCCGATCGACGGAAGAGGCATGCAAACTCAGCTGACTGTCTGCCAATCAGGGGACGCCGCCCCCGGCTGTGGGATGAAATGATCCGCACTGATTTGGACGCAGAGAGGGAGTCGAACGAATGAGGCACCACACCCCCGGAGGGCGCCAGCAATGTCTTCCTAGCCATCACCGCTCTCACTGCGTGCAGCTAAGCTGCAGCACTTCGAAGAGTCTTGTGCATGTCCGCCTACCACGCGTGATCTGCAGGACCGAAAGTGGTGAAATTTGAGTTCGACCGACCCAGACCACGGACAATACCGCGGCTCGGTGCTCCCACTCTCGTCACAGAGCGTCGAGAACGAGGTTTCGTCGACCCGATCGCTCCTCGTAATGATCACCATCTTCACAGGGATGATCGCCCTCGGCGTCGTAGCTGCGCTCGGTTGGTGGGGCTACTCCACTTGGAAAAGCAACCAACTTATCGACGACCTGTCGACCGCTCTAAGCACTCCTGAATCCGCTGAAATCTCCGGAAGTTGGTCCGGAGAGTTCGCCTATATCAGCAGCGACCAGACCGCCGGCGTACATCTCAATGTGGACGAAACGTCGCCTATGAAGGGGACTCTGGAGTTTCTCGGCACGGTCAATTGCAAATACGAGATCCGCGAATCCGCTAGCGACTACGGCACTATCTCATTCAGCAGTCGGCTAACCGGATCCACCGGCACTTGCGCTGAAGCAGGAGAGTGGAAGATCTCGGTCCAAGCCAACATAATCACTGGCACGCTCGACTGGTCGAGCTATGACAACCTGGTGGGGTCCACCCTGTCTCTACATAAGGACTCGGGCGAATGACGAGTCCTTACCGGCACCCTCGACTTCTATGGAAGCTGCGACGATGGTAGCCATTCCAATCGAAGGCCCACTGCGGAGCGCCATATAACCGGCTCGGTGTCGCTTGCAACAGCCTAGCTGCCAATCTGGTTCGACCGACTTACTGCGCGTAGCTGAGGCCGAGCGAGGCCGCGGGGCATGGCGGATGTCATCGACGCTGTCGTGTCAGGATCACACGATGAAGCTACGGCTCGCCACTGTTGTACTGGCCATCACGCTGTTCGGCGGTGCGTGCGGAACTGAAGTAGAAGCTGGATCGCCTACCACCGCCACCCAAGACGGACTGATCGTTGCAGACAGTCCCGAATGCGCCGCGGTGGGACAAAAGGTGCTGCGGTACCTCACGACCGGAGACAACGACGGCGA
>NZ_JBIMSN010000191.1:0-1181 GCF_043944905.1 Antrihabitans spumae | reverse complement strand
AGCAGCTGCATCCATGCAGTCAGCTCCAAGGCGAGTCCGACGATCGCGACCCAGATCCGGTTCTGGTCGAATCCGTGCAGCGGAAGATTCTGCAGGCCGGTGTCTTTCGCGACGCGGATGCGATCTTCGCAGCGGGCGCGGCGGCGGTGCCGCAACTCGAGGTCGGCGATCTGACCCTTCTTCGTGTTGGTGACGAACGCAGTCAGGCGCAACCCGTCGGCATCGGTGAACCGCAGTTGCGCACCCGGATGCGGACGTTCCCGACGGATGATCACCCGCATTCCCGCAGGCCATCCTGTCAGGCTCAACACGCCGGTCGCGTCGATGACCCAGGCGCCCTCACGGACCATGCCGTCAGCGTTGTAGGCCGGTGACCACGCATCGGCAGGAACCAATTCCAGCGCTGCGACCATGGCGTCGGTAAGGCCGAACCCAACCGAATACGACAGCCGTTGGGTGGTCAGCCAGTCGAGGAACGCGTGCGTGCCGCCGGCCCCGTCGGTGCGGATCAGAACTTTACGACCGACACGACTGTCGGTGGTGAATGGCAACTGCGCCAGCGCATCCCGAACCACCGCGATGTGATCGTCGGCGGTGTTCGATCCGGCGTTCCCGGGGCGCAGCAGCATCGCGACAGGTTCTCCGGTTCCGGTCTCGCCGTGGTCGACGAAGGCCAGCAACGGATGAAAGCCATACCCGCGCTTGAAGTTCGGTGCAGCATCCTGCTTGTCGGAGTGTGCGGTGACCAAAGTCGCGTCGAGATCGATGATCAGCGGATGAGCGGCGTCGATGCCGTGGTCGGGCGCGTCCGTCCCGGCGCGTGACCATGCGTTCTTTCGGGCTTCGGCGCGTGCGGCATCGATGGCGCGCAGCGCGCCCGGCGCATCCGCGGCGAGGGTGGTGATCAGCCGCGACACAGTCGGATCCGAGGCGACCGAGCCGAACACGGTCGGCTGTTCACGCAGCAGCGCGATATCGGCCAGGCAGTCGCCGCCGAGCGCGAGGGCAACCGCGAGGTCGAGGACGACCTTGCCGGGATCGTGATGAGCCAACGGCTTCCGCCACGGCGACAACGCCGCCGACAAGTAACCGGAGATGTCGGTCGCCTCGGCAGCGCTCAGCAGCAGCACCGATCCCGCCTGCGACACGACACCTGATCCGGTGGCTTCAACCGACAACGA
>NZ_JBIMSN010000190.1:0-18362 GCF_043944905.1 Antrihabitans spumae | reverse complement strand
CAAGGTGGTCCCATGCTAGTGGCAAGCAGGTGGTCCCATCACCCTGGCAAATGACACCGATTGGGGTGCGTCCCATGCGGCGGCGATCCGCCGAGGGCTCGTGTGTCGCAGGCCGCGGTGGTGGATGCGCTTCGGCGGGCAGCGTCTACTCCCCTGCGTCGAGATCGTCGAAGTACCCCTTCAACGCTGCAGCGATCAGGTGAGCTCGTGATGCCGCACCGAACCTTGTCTTGAGGTCGTCGATCACGTCGAAGTCAGTCTCTCGCAAACGGAAGGTGACTTGGGATCCATCCTCGTCACGTGACGCTTTCTCTCTGATACCTCGGGCTGCGAAGATTCCACCACCGATTCGGCCACCGGGGAAGAGTAGTTCGGCGAGCTTGAGATGGGTTGCCTCGATAGCCACGATGAAGACTTCCCCGTTGGTCATTCCGGATGTCTCTCGGTGGGCGACCAGTTTCGCCTGGATGGCTTTCGGAAGTCGGACACTCGATGTCTTAACGTCGCCGTCGCCGTAGTCGGCGTATTCCTCGTCTTGCGGATCACGCGGCGGTGGTGGAGGTGAATATGTCTGCTCGACTGCGCGGCGAGCCCCTGAGGTGCGGAATTGGTCTGCGAGGCCTCTGTGGGTGGCCTGGTTACCTGGCTCGTTGGGCTGGTTCACCACGGGTGTTCTCCAATCGTGGATTGCGGGGTCGTCGTGGTTGCGTTCGGTGACCTGCGTGGACACTGATCTGTTCTACCGGCGACTATGGACAGCAGCGCATGCTGTGTTATCGCGCTAGGTATCGCCCCTGGTGTGTGTTGCAACGATCTTCGCATGCCATTGCTACTACACATAGCAACTTGCTTCACACCGTGACGTAAGGGGCATAGATGCGGTGATTCGATTCATGTATTGCTGAAAAAACTCCGCATCAACGTTTCACACACTGCGTACCGTAGGCGTATCGGTGCCGTCCCAAATGCTAGTAGGCGTCGAGTGGGTGCTGGTTGGTTAGGGTGTGGCTGGGTACTGCAAGTCTTCCGGGAGCTTGTTCAATGATTATAGGTACGCGTTTGGTACGCGTTCAGGACGTGTTGTAAGTGTCATGAACTGGCGGTAGTCGGCCTACTCACTGCCTGTATATATTGTTTCAATACGGTTTCGTCGGGGTTTGGTTGCAGTTCTGCATAGCTAGCCGCCACGCTGCGTGACAGGTGTCGTATCTGGTGCGATCATGTCAATCATGACGGCACCTGACCGAGAATCCGATGCTGGGCCTCCCGCCCAGTGGGTTGATGATCTGCGTTGGCATCGGTCTCAATATCGACAGAGCCGATTTCAATGGTGCGCAACCGAGGCGTTGTTGGCTGCTACCGAGTTCACCCGCGGGCGGCAGGAGTTCACGACCGTTCGGGATTTGCGCGATCTCGCGGGCTACAAGCGGGTTGCCGGCGATTACTCGATGGTCTGCCAGAGAGCTCTTGGGGATGCACTGAAGGCCGCGCGGCGGCAGCTGAGCCCTCGGGATTGGGCTCCTGTGGCCACCGAGTTGGACTTGACCGTCCTGGAGTGCGCATCGAGTGCTTTCGTCTCGACGTGGTCGGATCCGCAGGAACGTACCAACGCGCAAGTCGTCAGAGTGCAGCGGATTGTCGATGGACTTTTTTTCACGAATCCGTTGATCAGGTCGTGGGAGTTACAGCAGTTGTGGCTTCTCTATGTCGCGGCGGAAGGTTTTCTCGAGGACACCCTGGTCGATCTGGTGGTCGAGCTCCGAGGGTCTCGACGTGCGGCCGACCTTGCTGATGCTGTTGGGTTGCGGTCGGTGACCAGCTTGGATTGCATGATCGAGGAACAGCGACGTAGCCGTGGAGAGATCGGCGATCCGCGGCGAACGCCAACTCAATACCGCGCGTATCCCGCTAGAGAACACGCATCGAATCACGCACAGTAACCCGCATAGAAACAGGCGTATGGGCACGTAGTCGTTGCATGGTCCGGTGTCGCACTTGGTCCAGCAGTCGGCTTTGTGCACAGTCCCGCATTCAAACCTGCTCAGCATCACGGATGTGTTCCCGCTCGACTGCCTGTGCGGCTACCTGCTTGGTCCACCTTCTGTCGACCTCCACTTGAACCCGCATCAGGACAAGCCTTCTGCGCCGCAGGATGATCCGTATTGGCATCAACATCACTGCACGCAGGTGCATCAAGAAGTGTTCACGCAATACAGCCCTGTCTACCGCCTCGCTCGCTCGACCACTCCCCCGCCTCCGACGCGACCCGTAGTTCCACCAATCTATGAATCAGCACACCGTCCTGCATGGCTACCAGCACGTACATACGTGGAAAATTCCGTACTCAGGCAAGTTGCTCGACCCACATCTGACCACGCAGTGCCGCTGATACTTGCTCACGCATTACAATCCGCATATGGACCTATTCATGGTCACGCAAAACAACCAGCAATCAATCCTGCATAACAAGCGGCAGAACGTCATGCGTGTTGACACGCTGGTATAACTGCCGCACCTACGCGTGTGGAACTACGTGATGTCCTTCATGTTTACCAGCAGCATTACGCGCCGGTTCTACAACGTTGGAGTCAGCAGGTTCCCAAGCATGAGAACCTGCTTGGTTGCTTGCCGTTTTGTCAGCGTTGAATCACGTCTGTAGCTAGGCGGCATATCATGCGTGTCACGACGCACGTTAGAACGCGAGTTTCTACGCCTGGCATCCTGCGTGCTGTCACGCTGTTACGACTACGTCACAGTCCGCAGGTTCCTGCGCGTGGTGGCGGGCGTGTTGTCCAGTGTGACTGTTAGCTTTCCTGGCAGACCAATCGTCACACGTCCACACAGGGGAGAAAGTCTCCATGGCTGTAAACACATTCAACGAACCCAAACTCGAACCACTGTCGGTCGGAGTTTTCAACGGCAAGGGCGGGGTTGGCAAAACTACGATCACTGCGAACGTCGCCGGGCTCGCTGCCGCCGCTGGCTCCAGAGCTCTCATTATCGACATGGACCCTCAAGGCAATCTGTGCCGAGACCTTGGCTACGAACCCCGCGACGGTTCCGAGCTTTTCAGCGCATTGCTTGCCGGCACGACGCCACCGCTGATCACCAATGTCGGCGGCCGGGAAGGTCTCGACGTCGTGCCCGGGGGAGCGGCGCTGTTCGATCTCTCTGCTGTCATGATTTCGCGGCAGCAGCGCAGTACCGGCGCCACTCTCGGCGAAATGTTGCTGGCCTCAATTCGCTTCATCGAGCACGACTACGACCTGATCGTCTTCGACACCCCTCCTGGGGACCTCGCCATCATCGATGCTGTTATGGAAATTGTCTCTGCAGTGGTCATTCCAGTGCGTCCCGACGACGCCAGCATCGACGGACTCGAAACCATTGCAGCGCGATTCCAGTACGCCAGGGAAGGGGATCCAGTGCGGCGGATCCCTGCCGCAAACTCCTTTCTCCAGCTCGCGGGTGTTCTGCTGTTCGGTGTCGGTTCTCGATCAACGAAGCTGGAAGCGCAAGTGCGAGGATCCATCGCTGAGATCATCGGAGATGCGGCTCCCGTGTTCGACTCTCGAATCCGGTACATGGAGTCGACCGCGTACGACGCTCGACACCGCGGACTGTTGATTCACGAGTTGGAGATCCGAGCAGAAGATTCCAAGGTCGAGAGGTTTGCGGCGTTGCGACTCGGACACAAGATCCACGATGCGCTGCTGACCCGAAACGCATCCGGCCTGGCAGAAGACTTTCAAGATCTGACACGCGAGATCCTCATTCGCCTCTCTGAACTCGCCGAGCTCACGGAACACGCACGGCATCAGGCCGAACTCGCCGAACTTGCAGTGCAGCAGGCCGACCAACTAGGGGAACAGGAAGTCTCAGCATGAGCGAAGGCGCAAGTGAGGCACCCGTGCAGCGCAAAAGCCTGGCTGGTTCATTCGGCGGCGGGACTCAAGACCGAGCCGAAGGGCTCAGGGGACTGCTGCCAACTCGATCGACGCGCCCTCGCTCAGCACCGGTGGAACCATCACCGGTTTCACCAGCCGCAGCACCGCAGCAGCCCAAGCAGAGAGAAGTAGCGCGACCGCCTGCACAACCAATCGCGGCGGCGGTGAAGCAACCAACACCGTCACCAGTTGTGAGGCGTGCTCGCCCACCCGTTGCGGAGCCCGCACCGATCGTCGCGGTCGACGAGGATATCAACCTGAGTGCAGGGACGATCGTCAGTGTCACTGCATATCTCGACCAGAGCACTCGGACAGCGTTGTTGACGCGGGCATCCGAAGGTGAATGCGAGCACTCCGATGTTGTCGTCGCAGCGTTCGACTCAGTGGGATCCGGGCTGGCCGCCTTGTTCAAGCCGACCGTCGGTAGGTCTGCTTCCGGAATGCCGATCCGACGAGAAGTTCCGCAGGTCAAGGGTGGAATCGAGACCTGGTTCCGATTTACTACCGATCAACGTGACTGGCTCGACGAACAACGTAAGTCGGTGGGCGCAAAGTCGCGGAGTCACCTCCTCGCCCGGCTTCTGGCTCACTATCTTCAAACGAACTGAAACACCGCGGATCTGACGAACGCGCCGAGTTCTGCAACTCGGCGCGTTTGTCGTCAGCGATCGTCCGGGGATACCGCCGGACTCGCACGTAGGTCCATAGCGAAAAAGTGTTGCAGTTTGAGTTGACGACTTTGTTAATCCCAGAGCGTCGAGAAAGTCGGCGAGGTTGTGAACTGCGCCGTAACTGGCCTGGACGTCGCGTATGTCGGGTGAAGCGCCTTTAGGGCGGGTTCCGCAAAGTTGGCGAGCTAGAAAATGCAGGGTTGTGCGGCGCCGGGCCGGCGGCGATCGAGGCGGTAGCAGCGATGTGGAACTCGTCCAAGGTGTCCAGCACGCTAACGAGGTCGCCGAGTGCGCGCGCCCTCTCCGGACTGGCTGACAGACATAGTTCATTTCGACATCGTCGACGCTGAGTCGAACGATTGGAAACCGGATATCTCGTCGGTCACGCTGGTGGGTATCGACTATCGGCACCGCCGTTTTTAGCGCTTCTGCGCGTCTTTCACCTTGCTCCCCACCTTGCTCCCCACCGTGCTCCCCACCAGTGTGGGGAGCAATTTATCCGCTTTGACCTGCGGCTATGTGTTGCTCCCCTTGCTCCCCACTTTGTACGCGCAAAGTACGCGTAGAGAGATCGGGTTGTGACGTCTTTGAAGTTGTTTCAAGTCGTGGATTTCGACATTTTCGGGTAGCGCGGTTCGACGGTGATGGCTGCTGTCCATACCTGGGGTGAAGCTGCGGGTCGAAGTTTTTTCGTCTCCCCTTTCACACGGGGTGCGGCGGATGGATCTTCCTCGTTGTAGAGAGCTTGATTCGAGTTGCGGAGGGAAGTGCGATGGGCGACACACCGGCAGTGCTGTGTTCCCGTAATTCGAATCGGATTCGCCCTAGGGTTTGCTCATGGCCAGGGAGCACAAGGGAAAGCGCGGGCACATCAACACGCGTGCACCGCTCACGCATCACAAGACCTACCAAGCACGAGCAGATGACCTGGGCTTGGATCTCGGGGACTACTCAGTGCTCGTCATGGCGCGCGCGCATGGGCTTCCCGTGCCCGACTACATCGCCAGACGGGTCGATACCGACAAGTTGCTCAGACATGACGAGCAATATGCGCTTGCTCTTACTCCGGACGGCGAGCTCGCGGAGGCGATCGGCGCATGACCGTGCCGTAGACAACGAAAAACCCCCATCTGCTTTGGCGGCCGGAAGGGGGTCTCTCGTTTCGATGTGTCACCGACTGGGGCGTTGCCCGGTGGTGATTTTGTACCAACGATCAGAAAGGGACTTCGTCTCGATGGCGAGAACATTCACCAACAGGGGGTCGTGGTGACGTTCGCTGCCATCTTAACCCGATCGAGGCGGTCCTTTCCGTACATCTCACCCGACGTGTCTGGGGGTGATTTGTGACGCAGCCTGCCTCACGTGGGCATATGTCCTCTTTCGACCGAGTTCGGGACGCGGTCGACCCGACAGGACTCAAGCAACGCGGCACCGACCGCTTCATGGCACGGTGCCCGATTCACGCCGATCGCGAGGCGTCGCTGTCGGTGCAGTGGCGTATAGGTTCCGGCGGATCCGGAATGGTGCTGCTGCATTGCCACGGCTGCCATGGTGCGCCTGCTGAGATTGCCGATGCGCTTGGGCTGTCTATGTCGGATCTTTTCGACGAGCCTCTGCCTGCTCGGGCTCCGCTCGACCGGGTAGGCCGATCGTCGGCAGCACGGGTCAGTGGCAAGCGGCGACCCAAGGGTGGTCGACTTCCTGCGTTGCTTGCAGCGGTTGATGCGGCTGCCGACGACAGTGCGGTTCATGAGTGGGTTCAGGTCCGCTCCTATCCCTACACCGAAGCCAGTGGCCGGTTGGTGCAGGAAGTTGTCCGTGAGGAATGCACGAGTTGCGGATCGCGGCACAAGACGTTCAAACAGGCGTATTTCACTGCGACCGGAGCACGCAGGAAGCAGAAGCCGGCCGAATTCGAACCGGTGTTGTTCCGGATGCCGCTGTTGGCGACCGCAATTGCCGAGCAGCGGTCGGTGTGGATCATGGAGGGGGAGAAGGATGCCGAGACAGCTGAATCCCTCGGTCTTGTCGCGACCACCAATGTTGGTGGTGCGCTGTCTTTTCCGGAGTCCATGGCCGGCTTGTTCGATGGCGCGGATGTTGCCGTCGTCCTCGATCGCGACGACGCCGGGTGGAGGCGTGGTACCCATCTAGCTCACTTGTTGGGCTCACACGGTGCGCACGTTCGGCTGTTGCTTCCCGCGACCCTCACTCCGAAGAGCGATTTCACCGACCACGTCGACGGCGGTCTGTGGGATGAGTCGGCTCCCTGGGGTGGGCTCATCACGGTGGACGCTCGTGAAGTTCTGACCCATGCGAGTGCGGCCGATGTTCGTGAGAAGCAACGCATGGTGGAGCAGGCTCTCGAGCAGACCACGTTGCGTAACGAGCTCCTCGCTGGCATGGATCCGGAGTCGACGGCTGCAGCCGAGGAACGGGCGCGCGTTACCCGGTGGGCGGTGGAAGCGGAACGACGTTTTGAACCGCTCGGCGAGTTGGTCGATCGAGTGCGCCATAATGCGGCCGAAGCGGGCACCGAATGGGCGGGCGAGGCCGTCGACGATGCGACCAATTTGTGGCGGTCGGCGCAGGTCGCCGCGCGGGCCGCTCACGAGATCGCCGGCATGGCGATCCCTCCCGCGCTGCAGCAATCTCCCGTCGAGACCGAGCAGGAGCCCCCCGATGCGGGGGAGCATGCAGAATCCTGTGGGGCAGAGGAACATCCGGATTGGGCTCGCGCGGATGTGTTGGTCCGCGGAGGTGGTGAGACTGCAGACCTCGGAGTTCGGGGACGTAACGTCATCGCTCCGGTGTATCGCCACATCGACGGCAATCTTGTCGAGATCATCACGACCAAGGATGGTGACCAGAAAGCGAAGCTGGTCCTCGGGATCGATGCACGGATCGTGGAAATGGAATACCTCGAGGTTCCCGACGCGAGCCTCGACGTCGATGAGCCCGTCCTGATGGGCCGGGAAGCGATGACCGGTCAGGTTCAGGCGAATCCGCCGGCGACCGAAGAGCTGACTGCGGTGGTGATCGGATACCACCATCCCGACAGTGGAGAATTCGAGCTTCGGCGCATCCCAGCCAAGGAGTACCGTGATTGCGGTTGGGTAGATTCACTGCCAGGTCCGCCGGCCTACGATTCTCGTCCAGCTGGTGTGGCGAAGCTGCGGGATGCGCTCAAAGGCGCTGGTGGACCGTTTATTCGGCGCGTCATACGGTTCCGTTCGACCGGATGGCGACGCGACGAGGCGGGGTGCTGGTTCTTCGTGCACGCCGGAGGTGCGATCAGCGCCGAGGGTGGACGGGTGGCACCGGTGTTGCTGACCGGTCCGCTGCGGATGTTCGATCTGCCGGCGCCGATCGCGAATGCAACTCGGATCCGGGAAGCGTTTCTCGGTCATTCGGGTGCGATGTTGGAGCAGATTCCAGGTCGGGTGTCGGCGTCGTTGTTGGGTCATGTGTATCGCTCGGCGTTGGGTCCGAATCCGTGGTTGCTGGCGTTGATCGGATCGCCGGGTAGTTACAAGACGTCGATTGCCAGTTTGGTGATGCACCACTGGGGTGAGAAGTGGGATCGGCGACGTCCGGCGACGTCGATGTCGGGCAATGGTGACACGCTGAATGCGTTGCGTATCAAGTTGAATGCGTCCAAGGACGCTTTGTATTGGGCTGACGATGTCGCGCCGACTCGTGATTTCGGTACGGCACAGAAGTCGTTGGAGGAGTTCGCGCGGCTGGTGCACAACGGGGAGCAGCGGTCGCGGTCGACTCGTGACGGTTTGGGTGTTCTGGATGGAACTCCGCCGCGGGCATCGGCGATGGTGACCTCGGAAGTCATGCCGCGGCCGGGTTCTGGTGCACAACGGATGTTTGTCGTTCCACTGCAAGCTGCGGAGATCGACCTCGACGTGCTCCGTAACTTTGACGACGAACTGTCCCGGCACGGTCGAGCGTTGTTGATGGCGAGTTTCTTGATGTGGTTGTGCCCGAAGCTCGACGAGGTCCGGGCCGAGGCGTTCGCCGAGGGGGAGCGATACGCCGACGATCTGCGCGCCGGAGGTGAAAGCGTTCGCCAGGCTGACGCGTTGGGTGCCTTGTGGGCTGGTTGGTATGCGATGACACGGTTCTTGACCGAGGTCGGTGCGTTGAGTCAGGACGAGGCCGATGAGGTCGGCGATCTGGTGACAGTCGGTTTGGGTGATGCTGCGGTCGCGGCGACGGATCCGGATATGCCGATGCGGACTGGTGCACGGGTGCGGGAGTTGTTGGCTCACGCGCTGAACTCGGGACTTGCCTACGTCGACGACGTCGAGACCGGTGGCATGCCGGAGTGGCCGTTGGCGAGTCGATTGGGTTGGCGCCGCACTGTTTTCGGTACCGATGCCACCGGACATCCGCGCTATCGCGAAGAAACACGGGGTATCCGTCTCGGATTTGTCGTTGCCACACCGCGTGGCGACGGTGAGGCGGAATTGTTGATGGACTCGACCGCACTCGAGCAAGTTCTGAAAGCTGCTGGGGGGTCGATGACCGATGCCCCGCAGTTCGATCGCGGAACTGCACAGCGCGCGTTGTACGACGAGGGCATTCTGATCGCCGAGGAACGTAAAGGCGGCACACCGCGGTACACGGTGCAGCGGCAGATTCGCTGTGAAGATCGGCGTCAGCGGATGGTGGCGCTGCGACTGAACCAGCTGCTCGGCGGCGATGGTGCCGATCCGTCTACCCCGGGTGCCGGGATGCTTCCACTCCCTACCGGTGACGACGACGGTGCCGGCGCTGCTGTCGAGCAGGAACAGAGTTTGTTCGATTCATGGCTGTCTGGAGTGACGCGCAGTCCAGAGTCCGCAGTACCGTCAGAGGCAACGTCCACCAGTGGTGAGCAGAGTCTGACCAACTCTGCTGATGAACAGGAGCTTCCAATGGGTAGATATGACGATGCCGAGGGGCATTCCGCAGAGGGGCAACATCTTTCGATCGTTCAGACGTGCCTCTTGTGTGGCAACGACAACGCAGGCTGGCAGTTCGAAGGCATCCCGATGCATCTGCCGTGCTGGTGGAGCAGCACCGCGACGTCGCGTGCTGGCGCGATTAGTCACTCGACGAGCTCCACCGCTGGGGAAGACGTTGCGGGGGTCGAGCCCGACGCCGAATTCGATTTCCTCGAGCCGGACTCCGATGCCGTCGACATCGACGGTGACATCGCCGCGTTAGCTGACGACGTCGACACGGTCACGGTACCGACGCAAGCAGTTATCGCCGTACCCGCAGCCGAGATGGAACCGCCGACCGTGAAAACGGCGCCGACAGCACCACGCAAAGTACCCGCGGGATCTGCAGCAAAGTGGGAGTACTCCGCTGCCGCTGCGGTTCTCGACGTCGACGGTGTGTGGATGCCTGATGGAACACGTCATGAGCTTCCCGAGCAGTTCACTCACGTCGGTCATGTTGCAGACCTCGTGCCCGCACTCAATCTTGGTATGTGGAAGAACGATCGGTGGACCACACCTGGACAGATCTGGGTGACTGATGCGATGGCGCAGCATTTCGGAATCGACACCGGGAGCCTCGGCAAGCGGAACCGCAATGAGCGCCTTCGTGAGCTGACCGCCGAATTACCTTTCGTGACCGATGCTTTGGCTGATGGATGGCAGCTCGGCGGTAAGCCCGGTGATCGGCTGGGGACGTGGACGCGCGCGTGGCGCGGAGAGTCTCGCGGTGTGTGGATCGCGTTGGTACCAGGAATGAACGCCGACCCGGGGGAGATGCCGATCCTGAGCGACAGCCCGACGCCGCCGACGTTGGCGCGACGGTTGTCGTTGTTCGCCTCCGCGTTGGGGTTTCCGTGGATGATCAGCCCCGCAGCGACGGGTGTCGACCTGATGATCGCGGCGCGACCGAAAGACTGGAAGCGAGAATTCAGTTCGTCGGATCCGGAGTTCGCCAAGCAGTTTCGAGTGTTCGAGGGTGACTTCGATTGGTCCCGCAAGCCGACTGACGCGGAATTGTCGTGCCGTTACCTGCATGCTTATGACCGCGGCGGTTCCTACGCTGCCGGCATCGCCGGTCTCGAACTTCCGATCGGAGAGCCTGTCCACCATCCTGACGGGATTGCCTTCGACAAGAAGCTGCCGGGGTATTGGCTCGTCGAGGTCGGCGAACCTGGTGACTGGCGATACCCTCATCCGTTGAATCCCATGGGGCACGCCACATCCGAGGCGAAATGGGTGACGACGCCAACGTTGGAGCGTGCCGCGGCACTCGGTCATGAGCCGGCCATTCTGGAAGCGTGGGTGTGGCCAGAGCACGGCCGGGTCCTGGTGCCCTGGTACGAGCGGATCCGCGATGCCCGTACCGCTCTCGATATCGACGACGTCGATGCGCAGCTGGCTCGATCGCAGAACAAGGTGATGTACACCCACACCATCGGCATGCTCAACAGCCACCAGTTCCTCGCCGGCCAGAACGGCTACTCACCGGAACGGCACTTCCACATTGTCGCCAAGTCGCGGGCGAACATCTTGTATCGGATCGTGCAGATCGGTACCGACACTGGGCACTGGCCGGTGGCGGTCACAAAGGACACGATCATCTACGCCTCCGACAATCCGGATCCGCACGCGAGTTGGCCAGGGGAGCAGAAGCAATACGGCCGCGGTTTCGGGCAGTACAAGTGGGAAGGCTCCGCGCTGCTGGCTGATCATGTGCAGCATCTGACCGGACTCGGGTACCGCGGCAAGGACGAGCTCACCGAGGGAGTACTCGACGAAGCTGTGGTCGTCGGCGGTGATCAGTAGTGGCACGACGGTCCATTCCGACGAGGCTCTACCGCAAGATCGCCGACAGCATCTCCGACTACGGGTCGATCGTCGACAACAAGATCAACCTTTCCGAGGCCGCAAAATCACTCGGAGTGACCGTCGGTGCGGTGCGCGAAGTGTTCACCCGTGAACGGGCGAAGATGTCGGCGACGATTTTCGGTGGTCTCACTCAGCAGATGTCTCGTGCTGGTGCGGCATTTCCGACCCCGACTGTCGACGTCTCCGGCACCGCGGCAACCGATCGCGAAAGTCTGCGAGCCCAGCTGCTTGCTGCGTACGGGCCCGGTAAACGCAGCGCGATCAACACCGCGGCCGCTGCGAAAGATCTCGGCTACACCAAACGCACCATCGACCGGTGGATCGCACCGGAAGGTCGACAACGGATTTCACACCCTCGACCGGACGCGTTGGCTGCGGTGGCGAAACGTGCCCGGCAAGCCTCGACGACAAAGGCCGGCCGAGTGGCGGCGATGCAGCGAGTTCGTGACAGCAAACAAGGCAAGGGCTTGGCCAACTACGGCGGGAAACTCGCGATCGATGCGGTGCAAGGCCCGCTGAACTACGAACGAAGCCGGTTGATCACCCTCGACCTGGCGCCGGATCAAGTGCAGGCGATGTGGTCTGCCTACGAGAACGGTGGCGACAAAGGACTTTTGGGCTGGCTCAACGGACGTGGCCAGGACTATCTAGGCGGCTGGAGTTTTAAACAGGTCGATGACCTCGACCTGCGGCCGTGACCCGCACCGCTGGTCCACGGTGGACCCGAAAGCGACTGGTAGACATGCTCGGTCACTGCTACGGATTCACCCCGCGCGGCGCGGTCGATACCGCAGCAGTGGCTGAGCATCTCGCAGTGTCACAGCGGACCGTTCAGCGATGGATGCGCGGAACCAATCGACAGAAAGCGGCCATCCCTGCACATCGGCTGCACGAGCTGCTTCGCGCACCGGCCGAGACCGAGCTACGTAGTCGCCAGCAAGCCGAGTACGCACGTGAAGCAATCATTCAGCTCGCTCTGCCGAGAGGTCGGGGAGTCCTACCTGCATGGCGGAAGCAGGGTTGGTTGGAGCCACATGTTGTCACCGTCATCGAGATCGTCGGCCATCCCTGGCGGCAGGTGGTGGTGAGCAACGGCAAAGCTCGCTCGATCGCGGAAACCAAGCGCCGCGGCACCCTCGTCGACGTAGCGAGGGTGCCCACACGATTTCACGCCGTTGTGCTCGCCCATGAAGTCATGGAGTCCGTGACGCCGTGGCGGGTGCATCCACTGCCTCGAATACTCGCTCAAGGCCGCACACAGGTGTGGAGTCGAGACGCGCCGGCGGTGGATCTGTCGGTCATTGCAGTAGCGAAAGGATTGAGTTAACGGTTCCTACGGCTGAAGCTGGAGGATTTCAAGCTCGGACCGCATCCACAACCACCCCGAAAGGAGCTGGCAGCGAATGTCTTACATCGTCAACACAGGTGTGGCCCCGTTCTGCCACAGCCAGAATCACTCTGGCAGCGTTTCGGTCTCGGCTGTCGGTATGTCCGCAGCCCGAGCACCGAAAGATTCGTTGCGCGAGTTCGAGGCGCTGCTTGGTTCTCGCGAAACAACTCGAACACGTCATCGTCGTGTACGCGGGCCGCACCATCACCACCTTCCGGCCAGCCCGCAAACCCCGCTCGATCAGTTCCCGTTTAGCCGCGCCGATCGCAGCATCCGCTGCTGTGCGAGCCATCGTGGACTTGGTCAGGAAGACCGGCTTGAAGTCCTCGACCGCAATCAGGTCATGCGCGGCGACCACACGTTTGGCCCACACCCGCGAATCATGCGCGGTCTGGCGGGCGGCTTTCTTGCCGACCCGAGCGGCCTCACGCTTGGCGCGCTGGTAGCCCTTCGACTGCGGTCGACCCCTGGATTGTGCGCGGCGGGCCATCTTTCGCTGCGCCGTCGCCAGCTCCGCAGCACTGCGTTTGCGGTGACCGAGATAGGGCAGGTCGAACGCCGGATCGGATGCGGTGGCCGTCGTGGTGACGCCCCAGTCGATACCGACCCCACCACCGGCATCCGGTGCAGGTTCACCCTCGCGTGCCACGACGAACGACGCATACCAGTCGCCAAGACTGTCCTGATAGACCCGGACACTGCTCGGCACGGACGGCAGCTCACGCGACCACACCACCGGGACCGTTACACCCTTCGCCAGCAGCAACCGACCGTCACAAATGGAGAATCCGCGCGTCGTGTACTCCAACGACGGGCGAGTCACCTTGCGGGCCTTGAATGTCGGTCGCCCACGTCCCTTCACTGTGAACGAATGATTCAGGCTCTGGGCGTAGGTGCGCAGCGTCTGCTGCTGAGCGACCTGCGAACCGTCGCGCAACCAACTGCTACGACGGCGTGCCCCGGTGAGCAGTTTCCCGAGTTTCGCCAACGTCGGCTTGTTACCCGACTTCTGCTGGTGCACTGCCTCGTTCCACAAAAACCGGCAGCGATGCCACTCCTCGACAAGTGCACCCTCGGCATTCGCCCCAGGGCGAAGCCGAAACGTGTACCGCACCGTCTCCACCACACCCCGACCGTAACCGCCGCCACCGACAGCTCCGGGGCGCTACACGCCCGGACACGACGGGGATCGGCTTCCTCCCCGCCCCTGAACGCCGAGGTAATCCACCGAAGGAGCATTCGATGACACAACCGGACAGCGAATCCGCAGAAGCCCCCGACGAGGGCAGTCGTACGGAGCAGAAAGTCGAAGCGATGCTCTCGGAGTTCGAGATCGAACCAACCCGAGAGGGTCGCGCCGCACTCGACGTTTCGTTCAACGACACGGACGAGGACGAGACAGGACTGTGATTGCCAGTGTGGGCCCGACACCGTGGGCGCGGGTCAAAGATCCGCGGCCGCTGCCGGGAGAACAGAGTCCGACTGCACTGGCTCGGCAGCTGCGTAACGTCGACGACGAGATCCTCGGTCGACTTATTCGCGATCACTCCATGCCGCTGAGCGACGACGTTGCCTATCGCCGCAAGTGGAATTCCTTTTGGCGTGCACTCGGATTCGATCCGGAACTGCGCCGGCGGGCCGATGCGATTCTCGACGGATTCCTCGACCTTGCCGAACACGCGCTAGATGCCGGCGACAAAGATGCCGCAGAAACGAAGCGGCTCAATGCGTTCTTCCTACGATGCGAACAGGCTCTCGACCGGATCCTCAAACGAGAAGATTCGCCTCTCGCGTGGGCCGGAGTTGCCGCAGCGCGTTACAACCCGCCGGCGCGGCAAGTAATCGACCAACTCGCCGTCGCGATCGCACAGCACCAACGCGATAGCGACAACGCCGCGTTGTGGACCACATTCGACAATATTCTCCGTGAGATGCTCGGATCTGACGCGGTGCAGGTTGAGATACCGCGCGGCAGGCGACGCCGGACCTCCTCGTAGGGAGGCCCTTTACGTGGATAATCGGCTCGCAACTCGTCGAAGTTTCTAGTCGTTCGTGCTGCCTGTCGTTGGCTCGCCATCGGCATCGCTTCTTTCAGCGCTGGTCGAGCCCGCGGTATCGTTCTCTCTGGCTTCGAGACGAAGCCACTCGGGGCCTAACTTCGCAAGCAAATCGGGTGGCGGCATCTCGGTTCCACCTGCCGCCATATAGACCTCAGCCTTGTCTCGAAAGATCGGATCGACGACCACGACGTCTTGCTCGAAGATCCTGCATGGAAGACTTATCAGGCCTTTCTCCATCATCCATTCGATGACGTGCAACGTCGCTGCCGTCTGGACGATGAGGCGACACACAAGTGGCGCAGCCGCTCGATAGCGTTCGCGAACACCATGCTGCTCTGTCTCCGCAATTCTCTCCCGGTCTGCGTGCACGACATCGCCGTAGATCCACGCGAAGGCCAAGACGTTGTCAGCGAGCGATGGTGTCGGTTCGGGTGCATCTATGCTCTGTCGCTGAACTGTGTAGGCCTGTGCCGTGCGTCCTTTCGAGTCGAACTCTGACCACCCTTTCTTCAGCCCGTTTAGCACCCTGTTGACTTCGTCATCGTCGATATCGCGGAGCATCCAACCGAGGGCCTTCAAAGCGTTCTGGTGATAGGAATCCTCATCGTTAAGTAGCAGTGGCCGAACGCGGGCTGCAGCTGACTCGACTACCTCCTCTGGTGGCAGTCTTTGTGTGACCCAGGTTCCTTCTGCTTCTATCTCGATTGTGAAGTGGACGTTTCCGATCCGTACGAGCTCCTCGTAGTCCTGATACAACGAGTGCGCCACCACACGTCGAGCCCGAAGCACGAAGGCCTCTAGTCGGCGACGGTGACGCTGATCAATCTCTTCGGTGGTGACCTTCGGCATATGTTGCTCCATCCGATTAGTCGAGTGCCGGATACGGTTTGGGGTTCCTAAGCGAATCACGTGCGATCGCACACAGAGTTGGCCGGGGGAGCCTTCAAGCCTTTCCGGAGCCGGCGTCCCCGGCACCGGGTGTGTCAGGGTCGTTTCTGCTGCTAGATCGTCGTTTTTGTCGGTGGTTCGTGGCAGTGTTCGGGGTGTCCAAAAGTTTGTTTGTACGGCGAGTCTGACCAACTCGTCTTGTTCCTCTGGAGGGGGATTGCTGTGAGTCATGTTCGGGTTATTGCTGATTCGCGTCGGTTGGCGTGGGCGTATTTGTTGCGTGTGGCGCAGGGTCCGTGCGCTTCGTTGGTGGCGTTGGTTCACGAGGAAGGAGTGGAGGCTGCTGCGGCGGTTGTCCGGGCCGGTGTGGATCGACGGTTGCCGGTGGAATTGCGTGATGCTGTTCGGCGGATCGATTGCGCTGGTTCAGATTTGGCGTCGATGGCCGCGTGCGGTGCGCGGTTGGTGACACCGGATGATGATGAGTGGGCGGGTTCTCGTTTGTCGGCGTTGTCGGAGTCTGATGATGTGCCGCCGTTGGCGTTGTGGGTGCGCGGCCCTGCGTCGTTGCGTGCGGTGACCGATCGGGCAGTGGCGGTGATCGGTTCTCGTGCGCCGAGTGAGTATGGCGTGACGGTCGCTGGTGAGGTATCTGGTGATCTTGCCGAGCGGAAGTGGACTGTGGTGTCCGGTGGCGCTTTTGGTATCGATACGGCCGCACACAGGGCCGCGTTGGCGGCTGGTCGAGTGACTGTCGCAGTGGTGCCGAGTGGTCTCGACCGCGCGTATCCGTCCGCAAATCGAGAGCTGTTCGACGACATTGCGCGAACCGGGTTGATTATCAGCGAGTTTCCGCCGGAGTTCGTTCCGGATCGGAGCAGTTTTGCTGCTAGTGCGCGGCTGACGGCGGCATTGTCGGCGGCGACACTGGTTGTCGAGGCGGGTTTTCGTAGCGGCAGTGTTGTAACTGCTCGGCGTGCGCGGCGGCTCGGGCGGCCGGTTCTGGCGGTTCCAGGGCCAGTGACTGCGGCAACGTCGACCGGATGCAATCAAATGATCAGAGACGGTGACGCTCAGCTGGTCACGCGGGCGGTGGACGTCATCGACGCAATCGACGCGAGTGCGAGCCGCTGATGCAGTGAACTTGCACCGGTGGGTGGCCTGCATTCTGCTTAGGCCACCCACTGGTGCCGGCGTCCCCGGCACCGGGTGTGCCAGGGGCGTTTCCGCTGATAGATGGACGTTTTTGTCGGTGGGCTATGGCAGTGTTCGGGGTGTCCAAAAGTTCGACTTACAGGCGGGTCTGACCAACTCGCCTTATCCCTTGGGAGGGAATTGTGATGGATCCGATTCGTATCAAGTCGGCGGCTGATGCTGTGGCTGTTGCTGTGTTGCTTGCTCGTCATCTGCCGACCTCGGAGCTCGTGATCTTGCCGAACGGGCAGGGCGCTCCGATGGGCGCAGTGCCGTTGCCGGGGGAGCCTGATGCTGCCGACGTCGATGTTCTCGCAGCCACGTTGCGTGACTTTCCCGGCATTGCGGATCCACTCACTCGAGCGTTCGTTGTGTTCGGCACAGAATCGCAGGCTGCGGTCGTCGCTGAGGCGATCATGCGGGTGATCGATCCGTCGGCATTGTCGCCGGTGTTCGCGTACTTCCAGGGCCAAGCCGTGCAGTGGGACGGTTTCAACACCGCGATCGGTGAGCCGGTCGATCTCGCGACTCATCCTCACGTTGCGCGGGGGTTGATCGATGGCACCGTGTCTTTGTTGACACGCCGCGAACTGTTCGCGGTGTGCAGGCCTGCTCAGTTCGGCTCTGCACGTTCGGAGGCGGTCGCCGATAAAGTGGCTCAGCTTCTGCGCGAGTGGTCCGCAGACGAGCCCACAGCGGTCGCGAAAGCGGTCCATGCCGAAGCGATCGAGCCGCAGCTGAGCGCAGGCGATCATGGGATCTACGTCAGCGAAGGCCAGGCCGCATTACTGGTTGCAGCAGTGAGCGGTGATCTGAGGATCCGCGATGCACTAATGGGTCAGTTCACTGAGGAAAACGCCCGTGAAAACGCTGAAGTGTGGCGCCAAGCGGGAGCATCGGTGCCTGCCGACCTGTCCGGTAACGCGATGGTGCTCTCAGCACTGGCGCGGTGGATCGTCGGCGATGCCGTACCTGCTCGCGAAGCCCTGAATGCGGCGCTCGAATCGACGCCGAACCACTCGTTTGGCAGGTTGCTCGAACGGGTGCTCGACGCCGGTGTCAATCCCCGGATGATTTGGCCGCAGATCCGGGCGGGTCTCGAATTTTAGATAACACTAAAGTAACGGCTGCATTCGCATCGGCACGTTCGATGCGAATGCTGGCTGTTGCTTTCGGATCGCTCGTTTTGGGGCATGCGAATTTGTTTTGGCAAAACGGAAAACATCGATTCGTTAGGTGAGTGTTAGGCCGACGCGCAGCGGAGAGTCGTTGCAGCAGTTGGCATTCGGCTTGCCGCATGCTCGTCAGGTCGGTGGGCGCAGCCCACCGGACCCACCCCGACG
>NZ_JBIMSN010000019.1:0-1849 GCF_043944905.1 Antrihabitans spumae | reverse complement strand
ACCACACCCCATTTTCACCCCAGCAGCGCGTCCGGAGGGCACCTTTAACTCACGAGGCCGTAGGCCCTGTCGCTTCGGCGAAGAACCACGAGATGACCAGCGCACCCGGGTCGATCACCCCGCGCGCGGCGTCACCGACGTAGCTTGCCCTGCCCCGTTTCGCGACGAGGTCGGTTGTGGATTCGGCCCCGCGCCCTGCTGCGTCGGCAGCAGCGGACAGTCCTGCTGCGAGATCACTCCCGTCCGCGACCGCACGCTCCAGCGCTTCGACTGCAGGCGCGATGGCATCGATCATCGTCTTGTCGCCCGTTCTTGCATTGCCTAGTTCGGCAATGGTGTCGAGGCCCTGTCGGGCCGCGGCAGCGAGGTTGGCGACCGTCAGCCCCTTCTCCGCTGCTCGGTAGAACTCACGAAACCAGATCCCGAGCAGCGCACCGGACGTACTGCCCGCATGGCCGAGGTACGCGTCGGAGATGGTTCGGAACGCCGTTGGCAGCGTGAACGTGTCACGAACTCCGGTGATGTCGACGTGATCGAGCGCGGCGAGCATGTTGGTGCCGAAATCGCCATCGCCTGCCTGTCGATCGAGTTCGGTGAGCTCGGGCTCGGCAGCGACAACCTTCTCGACGAAGTTGCCGAGCCAGCTGCCGACGGCGGCGCGGTCGAGGCAATCGGGTTCGGTGCTCGCCTCCGACTCACCGCGATCGGCGGCGATCGGTGCGCGAAACACGACGTCTGAGGATGCGGGAACCTGCACGGAGTCGGTTGACGGCGCATTGGGCCACCCCGGCGCTGCAGTCGGCGCGTCCCACAGTTGCACGATCTCCTCGTCGCAGCGTACGAGGGTTATGGACGCGCCTTCCATGTTCAATGCGGTGACGAAGCTGCCCACAATGGTGCGACGCACGACAATCGACCTGGTGGCGAGGGAGTCGACGAGTTCGGCGAAAAGCAGATGTAGCTGCAGTGGATGGGAGCCACCGAGGCCGTTGACGATCACGAGCACTTCTTCGTCCGTGTCAAGGCTCAGCGACGCGATCACGGGATCGGCCAGACGACGAACGAGTTCGTTCGCCGGCACAGCGGCGATGCGATCGACACCGCGTTCGCCATGGATGCCGATGCCTATTTCGATCTCGTGTTCGGCGAGATCGAACGACGGCGACGAGGCACCGGGCAGTGTGCACGCGCGGAGTGCAACGGCCACATCGTGCGAGCGTTGTCGGCGACGCGCTGACCGAGTGTGGTTACGGCAGCCAGGTCGTCACCGCGCTCTGCCGCTGCGCCGCAGATCTTTTCGACTGCGATGACGGCTGCGGTCCCGCGTCGTCCGGGTCCGTCGGCGCTTTCGGTGGCGACGTCGTCGGCCACGAGTACCTGGCCGACGGTGACCCCCGATTCGGCCGCAAGGTTGCTGCCGATCCGGAAGTTGAGAACGTCGCCCGTGTAGTTCTTGACGATATGAACGACCCCGGCTCCTGCGTCGACGGCGCGCGTAGCTGCGGCGATCTGCAGTGCGTTCGGCGAGGTGAAGACCAAACCAGGGCAGGCGCCGGTCAGCATGCCCGCGCCGACAAACCCTGCATGTAGGGGCTCGTGGCCCGAACCGCCGCCAGAGAGCAGCGCGACCTGCGCAGGTGGCAACGGCTTTCCTCGGGTCAGGTAGCCCGGTTCGGAGTGCCAGACGAGGTCGTCGGTCGAGGCGAGTGCCCCGCGTAGGGCATCTGCGACGAAGGTCTTGGCCGAGTTGAGAAACTGTGGCTGCGGCATCACACGAGGCTAGCCTGCCGCTTTCACGGTAATTCCTTCGGAGTTGGTGTCGTACATGAAGAAAGGTGCTATGAGCTGG
>NZ_JBIMSN010000189.1:0-524 GCF_043944905.1 Antrihabitans spumae | reverse complement strand
CGCCCTCCGAACCGGACGTGCGACTTTCACCGCATCCGGCTCTCCATGAACATCACGCTGGTGTGGCTGCGTCGAGTTGTTCAGCTAGATACGTCCATGGTGTCGGGATCGTGTACCCCCGCCATCGGTATCGTTGGATGGCGATCGACTGGGGGTGATAGAGCACGATCCCCTTCTCTTCTGGGCGGCGCCCCGGGCGTCCGGTCAGAAACCTGCGCACAAGCTTTCGCCAACCCAGGCGCGGATGCCTCGCCCGGATCCATCGACAGACCGCGGCCCAGGTGTAGCAGTCGAGGTAGCCGAAGGTGGTCCAGGAGACCCCGTGTCGGAAATACATACACCAGCCCCGAACCACGCGGTTCAGGTGTGTGAGGAGCGCATCGAGCGAAACGTACGGTGATCCTGATCTGCGGGTGATGAACCTGACCTTGTCGATGATCGAGTGCAGCGATTTCTTCGACGGGTAGGTGTAGATCACCCTTCGGGTCGTGCCTGCCTTGATCCGGCGTTGGATGCGCCAGCCG
>NZ_JBIMSN010000188.1:0-800 GCF_043944905.1 Antrihabitans spumae | reverse complement strand
GCACCGGTCCCGGATCACCAACTGCCGCAGCAGGGTTCGACTCGGACGACGCTGGGACGTGTCCCAGGCAATGGTCGGCCCGAGACGGCCGTGACGGATCAGCCGCACCGACGCAGTACACAACACCGCCTCCAGAGTCTGCGAATCGAGACCGGGCCCGTCGTCGAGATGCGCATCCGACGTGTCGAGTGGTGACCCGTCGGGTCCGACATGAACCAACACATCCGCAGCAGGAGACACAACCGGAGAACCCGCGCCGGCGCAGATGGTCTCGGCCATCGCCAGCATCGCGGGGACCGGGTTCGGGGGTGCGGGTGCGGTGCGGTCGGGTTCAGGAGTGTCGGGTCCCGTCTCGTCGGTGCGGGTGCGTTCGTACTCCGCACGGGTCAGGGCGGCGAGGAATCGGGCACCGTCCTCGGGACGGAATCGGGCGGACACGACCAGGTAGCCGTCGTCGTCGTAGAACCAACGCCCACCAGCACGATCGGTGTCGGTGTCGGGGGTGCGGGTTTGTCGGACGAGGCCGCGGACGAGCCGGTCCAAATGCGCCGCCGGTGCTTGCACGGCGATGCGCAGCAACGACTCTTCGGTGTGGGGTGTCGCGACCCGGGTGAGAGCACGGACTTTGGAGTAGGACACCCTGCCTTCGGCGAATGCGTACGCGATACGCGGCAGCACGGTCACGGCGTTCGCGACCCGGACCTGTTCACGGGCGGTGTGCAGGCTGACGCCGGCTTTCCAGGACAGCCAGTGGGCGGCGGAGTGCAGTTGCCAGCCGGCCCAGCCGCGGCGGGCGTCGA
>NZ_JBIMSN010000187.1:0-1141 GCF_043944905.1 Antrihabitans spumae | reverse complement strand
CTGGACGGAAGCGGAACTCCGCGGAGGAAATCGTGCGCAAGCTGCGCCGAGCCGACGAGCTCACCGCGGCAGGCAAGACGCAGGAAGAGATCGCCGGCGAGCTCGAGGTATCAGCAGCGACGTTGTACAACTGGCGCCGCAGCTACGGCGGGATGGACACCGACGCCGCGAAAGAACTCAAAGACCTCCGCGAACAGAACACCCGACTCAAACGACTCCTCGCCGACGCCGAACTGGAAAAGGACGCCCTGCGCGAGGTGGCGAAGGGAAAATTCTGAGCCCAGCCGCCAAACGCCGCGCTGTCGACATGCTCGTCGAGACGACGAACATCTCGAAACGCTTGGCGTGCAGAGCGGTTGGGCTTGCCCGTTCCACCTACGCACGAACCCCGATCGCACAGACGCCAGCAGATCCCGACGCAGCCCTGAGAGCCGATCTGCGCACCTATGCCCGTGAGCACCCGATGCACGGGTTCCGACGCGCCTGGGCGCACCTGAGATACGACTGCGGCCGGTCGGTGAACAAGAAGAAGGTGCACCGGCTGTGGAAAGAGGAAGGGCTGCAGGTGCGGATCCGTCATCCACGCAAACGAGCAGGCATCAGCTCGATACCGCAGATCGACGCTGATGCACCGAAAGTCGTATGGGCGATGGACTTTCAGTTCGATTCCACGATCGACGGGAAGGCGATCAAGATTGCGTCGATGATCGACGAGCACACCCGGCTCTCGGTGCTCAACATCGTGGAACGCTCCATCACCGCCGAGCGGTTGACCACCGAACTCGGCAAAGCGTTCGCGCTGTGGGGTGGTCCGCCGCTGGTGTTGCGGATGGACAATGGGCCTGAGTTCATTTCTCATGTGTTGCAACAGTTCTGCGGTGACCGGATCGGCATTTCCTACATCCCGCCCGGGACGCCGTGGAACAACGGGCACATCGAATCGTTCAACAACCGACTACGAAAGGAGTGCCTCAACCGCAACCACTGGACGAGCCTGCTCGAAGCTCGGGTGGTGATCGAGGACTTCAAGGACGACCACAACAACCGACACCGGCACTCGTCGCTGGGCTACCGCACTCCGGCCGAGTACGCTGCCCGATGCACCCACAACCACCAAGCTGTGGACGGCTGCGAGATCGAC
>NZ_JBIMSN010000186.1:0-1415 GCF_043944905.1 Antrihabitans spumae | reverse complement strand
CACCGAACCCAACTGCTGCAGATCATCTCCGCTGCCGAAGCTCGGGGCCAACAACGGCTGGTCGAGATGAACACCCAAGTCCTCGGCAACCTCGACCGAATCATCGACACACTCGCCGACACACCCGACGCGGTCCGAGACCGACAGGACACCGACAATGCGAGCTGACAACAGCCACCACCTCCGGCGAGCTGCCGAACAACGCCACGAACTGACCCGATCGAAAGCGATCGCCGCGCTCCGCGAACTCGAAAAGCAAGGCACAGCAGTCACATTCGAAATCGTCGCTACCACCGCCGGAGTCTCACGATCATGGCTCTACAGCCAGCCGGATCTACGCAACGACGTCATCCGACTGCGTACGGAACACCGCCCCGACCAACCGCCGATATCGCGACGCGACCGCGTCAGCACCGACTCCCTACATGCCCGTTTGGCCACGGCACAGGAACGAATCCGCACACTCGTCGACGAAAACGCAAGTCTGCGACACCAACTCGCGCTCGCACTCGGACGCGCGCGACGCGCCTAAACGGACCCTAACCGGTTACGACTCAGGCGATCTCGCAGCATCGTTCCGAATCTCGACCCGGTCCTCGCCGCGACACGCTATTGGCCGCGTTCTCCCCGGCTAAGCTACGGGTCTTCATTCGGCGAGAGTGCGCTCCTCAGATCCTGGCCGTCGAATAGGACGGTTCCTGTGAACCCGAGTGCCGGCCACAAGAACGTCAGGTTGATCGGGCCTGGGGGCGGTAATGGCCAGAGGAAAAGCTCCTGTTGTCCGCGGCTTTCCGTGTCGAGCTTGGAGCAGGACGAGCCAAGCCCGAGTAACGCCGCCGCCACCGTGGGCGGCCTTGATGAGTCGATCTGCAAATTCTCGCCCGGGTTTCTGGCTTGCTCGACCCCACCATAGGTCGCGGTGACACGAGGTATTCGTACGTCGTCAGGTGACGATCGACGCCCCCAGCCCTCGTTGCTGAGATATTCGACCAGTTCACTCTGAATGTTGCCGCCCTGGTCGGTGTCGTACAGGGTCCATTCGATCGAAAAGTGCACGCCACTGTTGAAAACGAGAATGGGCTGCCCAACTGACACACTGATCGTGTCCGAGTGGCCCATGTGAGGCGTATTCACATTGAACGGTCGTCCGGATGAGAAATCGCGCCTCCCGTCGATGAAGATGTCGACAAAAGGGTCAGGGATTCGGTCAGGCACCGGTAGCTCTGGCGGTGGTCCCCTATATGGCAAGTCGGTCACAAGTCCCTACCGTTCCATAAGTCTTCTCATTCCATGGATGCCGACCTCCGCGGCCGACTCAGCCAGCATCACCTGACCACAGTCCCGGGTCACTGCTTCATAACAAATCCGGCTCCCATCCTCAAGGAACAGGCCTCGCTAAACCGCTTGCCAGACAC
>NZ_JBIMSN010000185.1:0-1072 GCF_043944905.1 Antrihabitans spumae | reverse complement strand
CGGTCGCCGCGCCAGCGAAATCCGCACCTGCGACTTCGACTGTCTTTCCGCAGTGCCCGACCAGCCACAGGCGGGCGAGGCTCGGGCACTGACTCGGTTCCACTACGCCCAGAGCAAGATCGACGTCGCCCCCGACACCATCCTGGTCGACCGCGAGGTCACCGAAGTCATTGCCGAACAACAATGTTGGGTGCGAACCCAGCACCCGGACCGCAGCAGGCGCTACCTGTTCGTGCAGCGCAACGGCAACCGTTCCGGCATAAAACCCTATCCAAGCGGCACCTACAACTGGGTGCTGCGCACCCTGAGCGACCTCGTCGCGATCACCGACTCGAAGGGACGACCGGTCCGGCTCAGCCGCACCCACCGGTTCCGACACACTCGCCTCACTCGACTCGCCGAGCTCGGACTACCGGTGCACGTGCTGCAGCGCTACGCCGGGCACGCCACACCGACGATGACGATGCACTACATCGCGGCTCGTGACGAACACGCCGAGCAGGCATTTCTGGCCACCGCAAAACTGCGCGCCGACGGCACTCGCATCCAGTTGTCCAGCGACGACCACGACAGCCTGCACCTGTTTGCGCGGGCGGACCGGTTCCTGCCCAACGGCTGGTGCATGCTGCCGCCGTTGCAGTCCTGCGACAAGGGCAACGCCTGCCTGACCTGCTCGGTGTTCGTCACCGATGCCTCCCACCGGCAGGTGCTGCAACGGCAGTTACGCGACACCGCCGACCTGATCGACCGCGCCACAACCGAATTCGAGAAGCGTCACCACCAGCCAATGCCCGAGGACAATGTTTGGCTCACTCAGCGCCGAGCCGAACATGCCGCCCTCACGCGGCTGCTCGAGACGCTCGACTCGGCGCCCGACGCTGCCGCCCACGGCGCCACACCGGCACGCCGCGAGCCCTCCGCCGGCCCAGTCGCTCTGACCCTCGACCTGTCCCGACATCGAAGGAGCCGACCGTGACCGACATCCGAGATCGGCGCATCGCCGTGCTCGACGCAGCAGCGAAAGCCAAGTCGCAGAACAAGACCCGAGACGCCGAGGACGCGATCCGTCGCC
>NZ_JBIMSN010000184.1:0-947 GCF_043944905.1 Antrihabitans spumae | reverse complement strand
GTGCCGTGGACCAAGACCACGAAATCGTCCGCGTAGCGGACGAGTCGGTAGGTCGCGCCCCCTTTCCGGTGCAGACGGTGACGCCGACCACTGGGATACTTCGTTCCCACTGCGAAGGCGTCCCACTGGTGTTGATAGTGGTCGTCGAGCACCGACAGAGCGATGTTCGCCAGCAACGGCGACAAAATCCCGCCCTGCGGGGTCCCGGTGGAGGTATCCCGATCCAGACCGTCCTCGGACATGATTCCTGCTTTGAGGAAGGCCTTGATCAGGGCGAGAACGCGTTTGTCGGCAATCCGGCCACGCACCCGGTCGAGCAGGGCGGTGTGGTCGATCATGTCGAAACATGCCTCGATATCGGCTTCGAGCACCCAGTGATATCCCAGGGAACCGAAGTGATGGATCTCGGCGATCGCGTCCTGAGCCCGACGACGAGGACGGAACCCATAGGAGCTGGGTTGAAAGTCCGCCTCGAAGATCGGCTCGAGCACCAACTTCAGCGAGGCCTGCACTACCCGGTCCGCTGTTGTCGGTATTCCTAACCGACGTTTCTTGAGTGGGTTGCCCGGTTTCGGGATCAGCTTCTCCCGCACCGGTGAGGGACGAAACGTTCTGTCTCTCAGCGCGGTCCGCAAGTCCGACAACAGCACGGTCGAGTCCTTCGGGATCGAACGAGGTGTCACCCCGTCGATTCCGGCGGTCCGTCCGCCCTTGTTGCCGTGCACCCGTTCCCAAGCGTGAGTCAGAAACGCCGGGTCATACACAAGATTGTGCAGATCATCGAACAGCCGACCCGGATCCCGGGTCGCCCACCAGTGCAGTTTGGCCTGCATCCGTCGTACCCGTAACCACGCTTCGTCGAAGTCCGGCCACGGCTCACCCGTATTCACGAGTGGCTCCGCCCATTACAGTTCCTTCCTGCGATATTCACTGGGGTCCTTCGCCAT
>NZ_JBIMSN010000183.1:0-2232 GCF_043944905.1 Antrihabitans spumae | reverse complement strand
GTGCGGGCCAAGTACTCCAACTCGCCATGACGATTCCATCGCACCAAGTCCCCGGTGCGATACATCCGCGCACCCGCCACAAACGGATCGGCGACGAATCGCTCGCTTGTCAGGTCAGGTCGACCCACATACCCTCGCGCCAACTGCACACCGGACATGTACAACTCGCCGGCAACGCCTGCCGGCACTGGTCGCAGCCGCGAATCCAAAACGAAAGCCCGCGAATTCCACACCGGCGCACCGATCGGCACCGAACCCACGGTGCCCGGCGCGACGCGTGCATGCGTCGCGTGCACAGTGAACTCGGTCGGACCGTAAAGGTTGAACGCTTCTGCGTCGGTGATTCGGTCCAATGCGGTGACTAATTCACCGGCCAACGCCTCACCGGCGACCATTACTACTCGCAACGAATCCAGTTCACCCGCAACGGTATTCGCGGAGAACACTGCGAGCATCGATGGAACGAAGGATGTCATCGTCACGCGTTCGGTGGCGATAACGCCCGCCAGGTACGCCGGATCGCGGTGCCCGTCGGGCACCGCAACGACCATTCGCGCACCAACAGCCAGAGCGCCGAACAACTCCCACACCGAAACATCAAATGTCGCCGGCGTCTTCCACAACACGACATCGTCGGCGGCGATGCCATACTCAGTGGTGATCCACCGAACCTGATTCACGACCGACTTGTGTGCTACCGCGACACCCTTCGGACGACCCGTCGACCCCGATGTGAAGATCACATACGCCAAGTTCTCTGGGCGCAACGGTGCCAATCGCTCTGCATCTCCTATAGGCGCATCCGAAACATCGGACAAGTCAACAGTATCGACCGCCAGTACGCGGACCCCTTGCGGCGCGAAATCGGTGCCCGATGTTGTCAAAGCCAGCACCGGCGCGGCGGTCTCGACGACGTATTCCAACCGATCTGCGGGTTGGTCGAGATCCAGCGGAACGTACGCCGCACCGGCCTTCACAACTGCGTACATACCGACCAGGAGGTCCAGTGAACGGCGCATCCCTAACGCGACCCGCGCCTCCGGTCCGACACCTTCCGAAATCAAATAACGCGCAAGGCGATTCACACGAGAATCGAACGCCGCATACGTCAACGCCGAACCCTCGAATACGACCGCGATAGCCTCAGGCGACGACTCAACCTGCGCGTCGAACGATGTCAACAAGGTCGCCGAAGGCTCAAGCGCGCGCGCCGTGTCGTTCCACTCGGCCAGCACCTGCGACCGCTCGGCAGCGTCCAACAACTCGATATCACCAACAGCCACACCAGGATCGGTCGCAACCGCTGAGAGTATTCGCACGAAGCGATCCGCGAATGAGACCACGGTCGACTCATCGAATAAATCCGTCGCATACGTGAACGTGACTGCAAAACCACCGGCACCACCCCCGTCTGCGACCAGCTCAGACAATGTGACCTGCAGGTCGAACTTCGCCAACCCCGTATCGAACTCCACCGCCGACACGGTCAGCCCCGGCAACTCCAGGGACGTCTGCCCCATGTTCTGGAATGCGAGCATCACCTGGAACAGCGGATGCCGTGCTTGTGACCGCGCGGGGTTGAGGACCTCGACCAAACGCTCGAACGGCAGATCTGCATGACCGAATGCCTGCAAGTCCGTCTCTCGCACTGTCGCGACCAAATCGGTGAACGACGCCGAGGATTCCACTTCTGTGCGCAATACCAGCGTGTTGACGAACATGCCGACTAAATCGTCCAGCGCTGCGTCACCACGCCCCGCAACCGGCGTCCCGACCACGATGTCGCTCGTACCCGACAGACGCGCCAACAACACCGCCAACGCCGCGTGCACGACCATGAACTGACTCGACCCCGCCGACCGCGCCAGTTCCACGACACCACGGTGAACGTCCGCCGCCACCGAAACCGAAAGCGACGCACCGCGAGACGAAGCCACCACAGGTCGCGGCCGGTCCACCGGCAGGTCCAACTGATCTGGCAGACCCGCCAACTTCGCACGCCAGTAGCTCAATTGACCCGAGATCAACGACTCCGGATCGGACTCGTCTCCCAAAACTTCCCGCTGCCACAACGCATAATCTGCATACTGCACGGGCAACGGCGACCAGCCAGGGACATCACCGCGCGACCGCGCCTCGTAGGCCGTCACGACGTCGCGGGTCAACGGCAACATCGAGAACCCGTCCCCCGCGATGTGGTGCACCACAACTACTAACACGAACTCTCCAGGT
>NZ_JBIMSN010000182.1:0-669 GCF_043944905.1 Antrihabitans spumae | reverse complement strand
CGGGTGGGGCCTGACGCAGCCGAGCCAACAGCACGGCGGGGTCGCGGCGCCCGGAGTAGCCCTGTTTGGCCAGGAATGCGGCCAGTCGTTTCTCGCCCAGGTGAGCGGCTACCGCCGCGGTCGGGTAGCGGGTCAAAAATGCCAGGCTGATCGGCGATTCGACGTCGGCGAAGATCGCTTTGGCGCCGGGCCAGTGCGCGTCCAGCAGGGCGGAGAGCTGGTTGGTGGCCGCAACCCGTTGCTCGACCAGATCGGTGCGGGTGCGCGACACGGTGCGCACTGCGACCGTGGGGTCGGAGTATGGGGCTGCGACGGTGAGGCGGTGGCGGCGCAGCCGCAGGTACTCGGCGATCACCTCGGCGTCGCCGGGGTCGGATTTGGCGCCGGAGAGGACCTCGCCTTCGCGCCAGGTCTTGATCGCGTTCGGGCTGACCGGAACCACTGGATGTCCGGCCTCGAGCAGCAGGTCGACCAGCCGTCCGTTCGGGCGTTCGATGGCGATTGGAATCCCCTCGGCGGCACCGAGTTTCGCGAGACGACGAATCAGGGTCGCGATGCCGTCGGCGGAATGGGCGATCATCGAACGAGACGCGATCGTTCCGTCGGGGTTCATTACGCACACGGCGTGTGTTTCAGCGGCCCAATCGATTCCGACGTAGAACTGGGCCT
>NZ_JBIMSN010000181.1:0-29837 GCF_043944905.1 Antrihabitans spumae | reverse complement strand
CTCGCTTCCCCCGGACTCTGTCCGGGATTAAGCGTGTCCAACACGCGGGGGCAAGGCCCCGGCGCCGTTGTCCGATTGGCAATCCGTCGAATGCTTGCAGAATCACCCGACGGCCTCGGCGAGCTTCTTACCGCACGGCGGCAAACACAGCCGTCCATGGTGATCGCGCCAGTACATCTCGGTGATGACCTGGCAGCACAGCTGACAGAACTGGCCCGAACGCTCGGCGTCCACCGCGCCGAACTCATCCGGCTCGCATGCGACAAACTCCTCACCGACATCGCGATCGGAAGATTGAACGGATCCCCAATCGACCTCACCGAGGACGTCATATCGGAGGCCTATCTCGGCGAAGCAAATCGAGACACCTTGATACGCCGTCATCAACAGCGCCGAAATCGGGCGACGGAAGAGTTGGCAGAATGAAGCTACACATACTTGTCGGTTGGGGAACCGCCCTCTGGGCAGCGATCGTCCTCGGCCTCTTCTATTATCTGCTGTGGCTACAAACCGGGCAGCCCTACCACCCGACAGCATTCTTGAACACCGCCACGGGCGACCAACTTTTCAACGCGGCAAGGACGTCCGGGACACTGCTCGGCGTAGCCGGCCTCGGCGCCGCGGCACTGATCGGCTACCGCCGGCAAACGTCGACAGAGACAGCACTTCACGACGAACGCACCAAAGCCCTCCACGAGCGATACAGCACCGCCGCTGAACAACTCGGCAACGACTCCAGTGCCATACGGATGGCCGGCGTCTATGCCCTCGCCTCCCTCGCCGACGACTGGGCCAGCAGCGGATCCCGCCGGGAGCGGCAAGTCTGCATAGATCTTCTCTGCGCCTACCTACGCGCAAACAAGCATCAAAACCAAACCACAGAAACCGATGTCCGCATCGCAATACTCGACGCGATCCGCCGCAGAATACTAGGCCTGCGATACTCCAACGGATGGCGAAAAGCCAACCAATGGCACACCTCTCGACTCAACCTCCGCAAAGTCGAACTCCACACCGCTGATCTCTCGACATCGATTCTGGCATACACAGACCTCACCGACGCAGACCTCACCGATGCAGACCTGAGCGGATCCACGTTCACCCTGACAAACCCCGATCGCGACATATTCGGAGAAAAACTCGAGGAAAGCATGCGGCCGCGCAACATGGCGGCACCACCAGAAAGCATTCGCCGCGTTTCGCACCGAGCAACACTTCTCGGAACCAACTTCACCGGCGCCGACCTGACCGACACAGATCTCCGCGAAGCAACCCCGAAAGAAGTGATCTTCACACAGGCCATTCTCCGCGGCGCCGATCTCACTCTCGCATGCTTCGACACCTGCGACTTCACCGGCGCCGACCTGAGCCACGCAAAACTCAAAGGCGCAAACCTGACCAACACCACGGGTCTGGAACAAGCCACGATGACCGACATAGTCCACGACGAAAAAACCGCTTGGCCAACAGGATTCACTCCGCCGAGCCGCGACGAGAACACATAGCTCCGCATCCACGCGCAAAATGTCCACGGCGAACTACATGCCTCTGACCCATTGACGATGATCGTGGTCTAGAAGTAGTCGTATGCCGGCTGATCATCGATGATCCGGGCGAACATCGCAACAAGACCACCGAGGTCGGAATCGACTCGGGCGCAATGACATGCGCTATGAAGTTCCGGCAGATCGGTACGATTCCACGCCAGTCCCAGGCCTCGCTCCGCGAGCAGCTCGTCGAAAAATTCGCGAGTACTGCGCCCATTGCCCTCCCGAAACGGGTGCGCGTAGTTCACGTAGTCGTACAGGTACGCGACTTTCTCCGGAAGATCGGACCGCGGAACAGATCTCAACCGGTCTGTCTCCGCAATCTGCATCGCGACATGGCCCATCGCCTGACCAATGTTTCCTTGCGGGCAGAACGATTCACCCTTCTCGATGCCGACCGTCCGAAGATGACCTGCCCACTCGTACACGTCTTGGAACAACTGGCGATGTATTGCCGCGAAATGCGTCAAATCGTATGTGCGATCGAGCAAATGGGGATTCTCTCGCAGTTCCAGGAGACGAACTTCGCTCAGGTCGTTTTCGGCAATACTGCAGCTCAACATGCGAGCGGGCATGAATCCGGTTTCGGAGAACATCGGTCCATGGTAGGAAATACGCTTCCCAGTTTCGATCGACATCATCTGTCTCCCAGGGCAAATTCGCCACCGAGGCCTACCTACTGCACAACGTCACGACAAGTTGTAGCGATGCCGAACTCGCTCACCCAGCTTGGCTACATCAATCTCTCCGCGCGCATACGCAACTTGATCAGCACGGGTTGCGCTCGTGCTGCTGGTGCCCTCGAGTTCGGTGTTTCGCCGAATCGCCCTAATAACCCGCACGCGTCGGGACACTTCCTGTCGCTTCGTCATCGCGCGCTCTGCCTTCCGGGGGATATGTCCCTCAATCCTACCTATTCACTCCCTGCAGATCTGAAGTATCAAGCAGAACCGGAGCACTAGCTCGTCCACCGCGAGAGCCGCGGGTTCCAGGTGTCCGGTGGCTGGCGCCCAGCGGGGAGTGCAGCCAAGATCCGGCCGTAACACCGCCCGCCGATGTCGAGTGCCGTCGTGAGGTCGTGCAGTTCGGCCGCCAATGGAGATTCCTTCGCTGTTGCAGACCAATTACTCGACCATCCCGCTCCGGGCACCTGAAATGCATTAGGAAGCAGAATGTTTCGATGTGCGCGCTGTTTCTCCAGCGCGGCGACGGTGGACGTCATCGAGATAGCTAGATTGCCGCTGATCAGCAACAGGTCAACAAGATCGCGATATCGCGACGAGGCCACCTTCCGTCCGTCGGGTAGCGCATGCTGCTCGTACATGGCGCAGAGTTTGTCGGCGATCTGGTCGGCCAGCGGATACAACCGAATCGTTGCGGATACAGGAAAATCGTCCAGATCGGGAATCTGCGACAGGGCGTGATGCTCGACCTCGCCGACCACGCCTTGCCACGCAGCCAGATCGATCGGGAACGAGTCGAACGTTTTCAGCCCAAGCCGTGCGGCAACAGTGATTCGTAATCCCTTGTCGGCAGCCATCGTTCGAGTCGATGTGATGTCGAAAGCAAGCGGATCGATCGAGTTGCTGTGCACCAGTTGCTGCAACTCGTCGACCGCACGCCCGTCGTGCCCGTCATCGCGGGGCATCCGCATCATGTCTATGTCTCGACTGTGCCGAGCCTGCGGCAAGCGGATCATCATGCCAACGCCACCCTTGAGGATCCACCCGTCAGGATCTGCGGTGAACACGCGCTCCAGGAATCGACTCATGACGAACCGGCGCTTCACTCGATCGAAGGGAACGCCGGTTCGCGTTGCTTCAGCCTTGATGTGCGCGGTCAGACTCGCGGTGACCGCTACCGGGGAACGCGAGGATCTCATCATTCGCTGTCCTCGTCCGTCGCGTCGTTTGGCGGCGCGGCGGTGTTGCGACTAACGCGAAAGGCTTGCGCGACAGCATCGGATCCCGCCCCGCCAGTGATGAGAGCTGCGGTGATGTCCTTAACCGCCGAACTGTTGTAAAGGTCTTCGCTGATTCGCCTCAGCGCGTCTCGAACTCCAGGCTGATCAGTGAGCGATGCGGCAAGCTTCTCCGACATCTGATGGACTGCGGACGTTCGAAACATTGCCTCCGCCAGCTTGGAGCTGTCGAACTGCGGATCGAACGAGTCGATGAAACTGCGTACCGCGGACACCGAATCATCGGTCACGACCCCACTCAGTCGCGCAAACGCGTCCGTGCCAGTACGAGGACGGATGTTGTTGTCGGTGACCGTCTGCCGGTCTTTGAACAGGGCATCTCCTGTGGACATGCCCGCGAGTTCCACCAGGTCCTGCGACACACCGGCCTCGGCGATAAGGGCCCGAAGAAATCCCTTTCCATCGTTGAGTGCGTGCTCGTAGGAAAACGCATGCGGCCGCAGAACCTGCTGGACCTCACCGATAGATGCGAGGCCATGCTCGACGGCATCTCGAACGACACCGGCGAGATGTCCGCTGTCGATGTGCGCAGCAGCCAGGTCGTCGATGGTCCGCACCGCAGTTGTTGTCGGAATCCCATCCACAACCACCCAGTCGCGACGATCGAGAGCCGCAGTGTGGATTCTCAAATCCGGTAGCGACAGCCGAATCCTGCGCACAGCAGTGAGCTCGACGACGTCGGCATCGATGTCACCGAGACCATGCAGCACCGCAGCGGATCGATGCGACACAACGCCGGTCGGGAGATCTTGCTCGAGACGGTGCCACGCTGGAGTCTCTGGATCGAGCGCAATCCACGCCACCCGGACCGGCAGGTGCTGATCGTGGGGGAGGCGTGTCATTCGATAGATCCCATAGTGCAGCCGATCGAGGATCCCTCGGTCGGTCAAGCGTTTGATCTGCTGAGCGCTTACGCCGGCCCTGCGCGCCTGTCCGGTCGTCACTATGCCCCACTGCTCAGCGCTCAGTTCCGCCACCACGTCAGCGCCAGAATATCCGCTCATGCCACAAGAATAACACTACTAGGCGTTCAGGTGACGCTCTAAGTGTAATTTGTGTGCCACATGAAGAAATACTTATGCCTCACATGGATCTATGTCGAATGTAACCACTCATCCAGACGCTCCGGAGTGACCCTCTTCTCGAAGCGCAACGCCTTCCCACCAGCAAGCTGAACAGCAAGCGCCCGCAAAGCCTCCGGACCCACCCCACCCCAACCGTTCCGCAACGCTTCCACCATCAGCCCGTCCGGCTCCAAGACAACTCCGTGATCACGAAGATAAGTCAGCGTCTGCACCACCATGCTGCGTTCACGCGGGTCCACCAGCCCCTGGTTCTTGATCGCCCCATACGACAGCCCCCTCATCGCAGCCTTGAGCGACGCCGATACCTCAGCGACCCGTCCGATCTCCTCGCCACCGAGACATTCGACATCAAATGCCGTAACCCATGGAGCATGGCTCGGCACACCCTCAGCGAACCTCACAGGACCCTGCGCCCGCACAACAACGACGCCATCAACAGCACTGCGCTCAACCTTGAGAGTTTCAGAGAGGTCGAGACAAAATCCGACAACAACGCCGCGCGGGGGGCCATGAAATCCCGATTTCGACGACGAAGACGTGATCGGAACACCGAGCTTCTTGATCCACTTGTTGTCCTCGACGGCCCCCGTGGAAGGCACATGGACAGTGGCAGCTCCGCCAGCCCAACGTAGGGCAAGCCCGACGGCCTCCGGAAGCGGTACGTGTGCTTCAACATAGCTGCGGCGCATGAAATTACGGTAGTCCCTCTACAGTCCGCGAGGCGTCACAGCACCGGCCCCCCGTTCAGCCGTCGCTTGTACGCCCACTGTCGCGCCAAGCGGCCCAGACGACTGAACCGCGGTCGACTATTCGCTCTTGTTGCGTTATTGGTAACCCCGTCTCGCCGGAAGCCATGGCACGCGCGGTGCCAGCAGACATGCCTGATCGTTACGAGGCTGAACGCTAGATTTATCGGCATGGTCAACCGCGATGATGACGAGCGACTCCGACAACTGCTTATCGAGCAAGGCTTCTCAGTCGACGACATAGCCGAGGCCCTGCAAGGAAAACGAGATCTACTGACCTTGGATCAGCTACGACAGAAGGTCCGCATCAGTGGATTTGATGAAGAGGACATTGATGCTGCAATCGCGACTGTCGCGAACCGAGGAACAGTCCTGCCCAAGCTCGGCGATCGCCGCCTGTTCACATTCGAAGACTTCACCGAGGTGCAGAACGAAGTCATCCAACGCAAACTAAGACGCCAGAACCAGGACCCCACGCTGCAGCGAGTTTTCCACGCCATGGGTGCCGTCGCCAATGCTCGCCACAACGGTCACACCGACGCGCTTGAGTCTGCCCACACGCGCCTGACATCAGCCATAGTCGACGCACTGCAGCACGGCGCACGCGTAAGCGACATCGCGACCTTCGCTGGCATCACACCGGACGCGGTTCGAAAGATACGCGACCGCAACCTCTGACTGAGACGCTTTCAGCTAGTCCGTGACGCGTGGGTATCAATTGGGATCCGGGACCCGACCTGTGGTCGCTCTTTCCATCGCAATCGCCAATCCGGGCCACAGAGGATGCCGTCGCTCGCTTGGCCGGAGGTGGGCTCAAATGCGAGGTTTTTGTCCGGCCCAGCGTCGTATACGCAGAGGAAAAATCTCCGGGGTCACCGGCAGATTGAATATTTCGCCGCTCCGAGGGTTCGACGCCCGTAGAGTGAACCGCCCGGAGGGGACACCCATGTCGGAGTGCTCTTCCGTGATCTGCGCGGTGTCACAGAAAACCCGCTCTCGCGGTTGCAGCCCGCACTCCCACGACAGAATCTCGTCATTGAGCGTGAGCAACCGATCGAGCGCTTTGCCGCCTATCAAGTCGATTGTGATGTCGTCGTATTTGTCCACTCGTTCAGCCTCCTTCTTGTGAGAGCAAACGCTCGACAGAACCGTATCCACCATCGGCTAGACGGTCGCGATAATTAGTGCCTGCGGCGAGTTCGAGGACTATCTCAGCTGCGCCGAGCTCTCGCCAAGATCGAAAATGTACCCGCGCGGACCTTGAGGGGACGAGGTCCGGGGGAGTGATCACTGTTGACCAGACGATTGCCTCGCGGCATCGCACCGATTCTCTCGCCCCGTTCAATCGACCTCGTCGATACCGAGGTAGTCCTGCACCTGTTGCACCGCCTGGTCCAGTTGCTCCTGCCAGCCAACGTTGTCACCACTGACAATTCGGGGACCGAAAATCACGTGCGGGGTGATCTCACGTGGCAGCGTCGAACCTCCCGCCGAGTACCAGACATGAAACTCACCACCCTGGTGCCACCCACCGTCGGCGGCGAGGATGACCGCCCGGTCGTGTGTCGCGTTGATCCACTCGATCGGTCCAATTCCTCTTGCGTCGTAGTCGAGAATCGGACTGATCCGTTTGTCGACCCCGCGACCTCGGCGCCGCTCGTCGTCGGTTGTGCCTGCCGGAAATCCGTCGAGCCAATAGTCAGTGCGTTTGCCGTTCTGATACTCGGAGTTGTAGCGCACCCATCCGCCGGTCAACCTTGTGATCGCCATAACTCAGTCTCACACGAAAGCCCGCATTGCTTCAGCTACCTGAATTTGGATGGCGACGAGAGTGACCGGCGATCGATGCACGCGCTCGTGATTCTGCGATCCGAAGAGCGGCCCGACCTTTCCCCGGAGTCTCTCTTCGTATCGGCGCAGGCGAGTGATCATAAATTACTCAGAGCTGCTCGTATGCAGATTGTGATGACCGAATCCGGGTTCGACAGTTACCCCCACGTCATGAAGGAATATTGCGCTGTACTGCACTTTTAGTGCATTGCGTAAAACCAACCAGCGGTGCAACGAATGGAAATGTGCCGTACCGATTGTTCGCGTTATAGGCGCATAAGGAACCGCAGTTGTTGCCGCCTATTCGCCAATCTGAAGTTTGTCGGAGATCTCCATTAGGATTCCAAGATAGGTGTGACGCCACACACGACCGCGGTGCGGGTCGGCGTCATTGCCATCGGTTAGCTACTTCCCTTCGGGGTGGCTGGTGGCAGCAAGGGGGCAGCGCTAACAACGGTGGGGGAGTGATGGGTTCTATTGACGAACGCAGGTTAAGCGGGCGCACCGAGCGGTCGGTTCTTCGCATTCGAATAGGCGTGCCGGACAGTGGCAACGTCGACGGCGAGAGTCTCGGCGAGCGCTGCAGCACGCATGTCGCTCAAGCCGACCTCGGCTCGTTCGAGGGCGCCGACTGCAGTGGTACTGATGCCGGCGGCTTTGCCGAGCTCGGGTTGCGTGAGGCCGGCAAGAATCCGAAGGTCCGCGAGCGTGCGATCGATCTCGGCGATGACGACCAAGGTGCTCAAAGGGACGTCGAGGGTGCGAGCGACTATGGCGAGTTTGTCGACTTGCGGTGTGTTGTTGCCCTTCTCCCAGTCGCGGATGGCGGTGAGGCTGACGCCGGCGATGCGGGCGAGATCGCCTTGGGTCATGGTGGCCGCGGCTCTGGCGTCGATCAAGGCTTGTCGGTCGAAGCCTTTGAGAATTCGCCGTGTCACGTTGGGCATCGAATCAGCATAGTTGCGCGGCGTCACAGTGCGCGGTCATACTACGCGGGTATAGATCGTCCCGTTTTGATTGGTGCCGCCCACGCCGGAAGGTGCGCGATGCGACAAGCACTCCCGCAGACCCCTGGCCATCTCACGCGCCCACACCCCACTGATTCCACATCCGTTCACGCTGTCCACACCCGCACCTACCGTCCACACACACATCAGCAAAGTCCACGCCTGACCAGCAGACCATGAAGGAAAAGACGTATGCCTGACATCGCGAAGCTGCTCTCCCCACCCAAACGGGACCGAGCACACACCAACGGCGCCGGCACTCAACCCGACGACCCCACCGCCATGGTCCGGGTCACCTCACCGGTCCGCACCCGTCGCCGCCCCATCGTCCTCGGCATCGGCATCCTTCTCGTCGTCATCCTGATCCTCGGCTCCGTCGCCCTCGTCAACGGACTCCGCCAAACCCAAGACATCCTCGTCCTCGCCCGAGACGTCCCCCAAGGACAAATGTTCACCAGCGACGACTTCACCTCCGCCACCGTCAACACCGACGCCGGACTGAACGTCATCTCCGCCAGCGACCTCGCCGCCATCGTCGGCCGAGCAGCATCCACCAACCTCGCCAGCGGCACCGTCCTCAACCCGAACACCATCACCGACGCCGTCATCCCCGGCAAAGGGCTGACGATGGTCGGCATCACCGTCGGCGCCGACAAACTCCCCGCCACACCCCTGCTGATCGGCGACGACATCCGCATCATCGACACCCCACGCGACCAGGACAACAGCCCCGTCCAGGCGCCCATCTCATCCAACGCCCAAGTCGTCCGCGTACAACCACTACCCGAAATCGGCCAAACCACCGTCGACGTCCTCGTCCCCGAAGCCGAAGCGAACTGGATCGCAGCCCGCGCCGCGACCCACCGCGTCGCCCTCGTCCTCGACACCCGGGTTCGGTGACCAACCCATGTTCGTAGCTTTCGCGTCCGTCTCCGACGCCCCCGGGGTATCCAGCACCGCCCTCGGCCTATCCGTCGTCCGCGGCGCCGAACACCACACCCTGCTCGTCGAAGCAGACCCAGTCGGATCCTCACCCACCTTGTCCGGATACCTCCGCAGCGAAGTCCGCGATCGATCCCTGAAAAACCTCATCAACCACGACCGCTACGGCCGCCTCCGCGAAGCCTTCGCCAGCCAACTCGTGCACCTGCCCGACACCCGCACCAGCGTCCTACCCGGACTCGTCCACGCAGGCCAAGCCGAACCGATGCAACGCACCTGGGGCCCACTCGCCGAGCTCCTCGCCGACTACTCCACCTCCGCCGGCACCACCGTCGTCGTCGACGCCGGCCGCATCTCCCACACCAGCCCACACATGGAACTCGTCCGCCGAGCCGACCTCATCGCCATCCTCGTACGCCCGACCCTGCCGAAAGTCGCCGCACTCGCCTCCGCGATGGACCCAATCAACCGATACCTCGCCAAACACCGCTCACCCGCACGCCTCGGCCTCATCGTCGTCGGCAACGGCTTCGCGCTCGGCAACGACGTCTACGACGCCAAAGACGTCGCCAACGCCACCGGCATCGACCTGATCACCACACTCCCCGACGCACCCAACGACGCCCGCATGTTCTCCGAAGGCGCCCAACTGTCGCAGTGGCGCCAACGCCGCTCGCTCTACCTGCGCTCCCTGAACGGCACCTGGCCCAAAATCTCCTCCTTCATCGACTCCCATCAGCCCGACTGGATCGCGGCCCGCCCCGACCTCACCCGCACACCGGTCCCCACCCGCGGAGGTGCCCAATGACCGACGACAACGCCCGCCGACCAGCGCGCAACCCACACCCCGACGACACCGAGCCCGCCCCCCGACGTGACCTGACCTCTTTCCTGTACCGCGGCCGCCCCGACGACGACCTCCGCGACAACGGCTATGCAGTAGCCGGCTTCCCCGAAACCGCTACGCGCCCAGCGCAGGCACTGGCCGATCCCGGCCTACCACCGGATCCGTGGCTGCAACCAGCCACCCCGGCTGCCGAACTCGTCACCAGCGCCAAGCCCGGCCCCAAGCATCGAGCACCACTCGACAAGGGGCTCATCCGCAGCCTCAGCTCCGAAGCATCCAAACGCCTCACCGAACAACGTCGCGACCGCGACTCCGCAGTCGCCGACCCCAACAACATCACCATCACCATCGGCTACTCGGCCGAAGAAATCGAAGAGCTCGGCACCCTGATCGTCGAAGACCTCGTCCGCGAACACGTCTCCACCACCATCGACGTCGGCGGCGGCGTCGCACCGATGCCCGACGAAGAACAAGCCCTCGTCCGCGCCATCTGCGACACCCTCTTCCGCCTCGGACCCGTCCAACCCCTCGTCGACGAACCCGACATCGAAAACATTCTGATCACCAACGGACACACCACCGTCATGTACGGCGACGGCCGAATCGAGGTCCGCGACCCCGTCTTCGACAGCGAAGAAGAAGCCATCCACTGGGTGTCCTTCCTCGGCGCCCACGCCCCAGGCGGCGGCCGATCCTTCTCCCAAGCCAACCCAGCAATGCGACTCAACCTCAAAGGCAACATCCGACTCTCCGCCATCGGCTGGGCCAGCGCCGGACTCTCCATCGCCATCCGCAAACACCTGCACAAAGACATCACCATCGACAAACTCGTCCAACTCGGCGTGATGCCCGAGGAACTCGCCGAACTGCTCGTCGCCGCAGTCCTCGCTGGCACCTCCGTCATGGTGTCCGGACCCATGGGCGTCGGAAAGACAACCCTCGTCCGAGCCCTCGCCAACGCACTCCCACTCGAAACACGCATCGGCACAGCCGAACTCGTCCGCGAGCTCTACCTCCACGAACTCCCCGGCCGCGAACCCTTCGTCGTGTCCTCCGAAGTCATCACCGGCGGCGGCGAACGCAACGAATTCACCGACGCACTCAAAGGTAAATTCGACCTGCACCAAATCCTGCAGGAATACGTCTCCCAGCAACTCGACCGCGTCATCGTCGGCGAAGTTGCCGGCAAGGAGATCCTCGCCCTCTTCAAAGCACTCCAAATGGCCAAAGGGTCCATGTCGACCGTCCACGCCACCTCAGCCAAAGGCGCCGTCGACCGACTCACCACCCTCGCCATGGAAGAACCCGGTGTCGACGAGACCTACGCCATCCGCCAAGTCGCAGCCCACGTCAACCTCATCGTCCAAATGACCACCCACTGGTCCCGAAACGATGCGGGTCACCTCGTGTCACGCCGCTACATCAGCGAAGTCGCCTGGGTCGAACCAGGCGAAAACTCACGCCCCGCCATCTCCACCGTCTACGTGCGCCCCAACCCTCTCGAAGACGGCCGCTGGGGCAGCCTCGCACCACGCCTGCGCGATCAAGTCATCGCCTTCGGCTTCCCCGCAGCGAACCTGCCCGTCTTCGACCTCCCCGAGGAGTAACCATGACCATCGACACTGACCGGCTCACCGTGACGAACCCCGACATCGACACCCTGCTCACCACGGCACTGAGCCACCATCGCTCCATCCTCGTATCCGGCGCGATGACCGCCGGCAAAACAACCCTCCTGCGTCACATCGCCAGCCTGCTACCGACCGACGCCCGAATCGGCACCGTCGAACACCGACCCGAACTCTGCCTCGACGAACTTCCCGGCCGCGGCAGCACAGTCACCACAACCGCCTTCGGATCAAACGACGACATCACCCGCAGCCTGCAGCGCTTCACATCCCACCCTGTCGACTACATCTGCCTCGGCGACATCACCGGACCCGAAGTACTCGACCTCTTCGCCGCCCAAATCGCCACTGCGGCAGCGTCACTGGCCACCATCCACGCCACCTCCGCTCGCGGCGCGGTCGACCGCCTGATCACCCTGGCAATGGAAGGACCAGACGTCGACGAAGCCGCCGCCAAACGGCTGATCTCCGATCACATCGATCTGATCATCCACATCGACCCCAGCCAAGGCCACGGACTCGTGACCGGCTCTGCAACCGACCGCATCGTCGAGATCGCTTGGCTCTTCACTCATTTCGACTCCACCGCCGAACTCGACCTCAACTACCACTACCCATTCACCTTCGGTGACTTCACGACCCAGCTCGACGCCAGCCCCGCACCCCGCCTCCGGGACCGCCCCGCACCCCGCGATCACGTCTTCGGCAAAACCTTCGCGCGAAACCTCCCCGTCCGCACACGCAAGGAGAGCTGACATGTACACCCTCTCCGCGATCGCACTCTGCATCTGCGGACTCCTCGGCGCCTGGCTCATCTGGTACGGCTGGCAAGACCGCCGCGACCCCACACGCCCACGCAAAGCCCGAACAAAACTGGAACTGCCCCGCACAGTCCAGATGCGCGCCGCCGCTGGACTTCTCGCAGGGATCCTCGGCTGGATCGTCTCCGGCTGGTTCCTCTGCGTCTTCTTCGGACCCGCACTCGGAGTCCTCATCCCCACCCTGTTCGCCCGCCGAGCAGCCGACCGCGAGATCGCCCGGCTCGAAGCACTCGAAGAATGGCTCCGCAACCTCGTCGGCGTCCTCAACGTCGGCAGCAACATCGAACAGGCGATCATCAACACTCGCAAAACAATTCCCGCCGAACTCGGATCCGAAATCGGCGCACTCATCACCCGGCTATCCACCAACATCCCCACCCGAATCGCGCTGCGACAGTTCTCCGATGACATGAACGACTACACGGCAGATTTGATCTGCAGCGCACTCATCATCGCCTCGCAACTACGCAGTTCCGGACTGCCTCGCGCACTGCAAGGTTTCGCTGAAACGGTCGCCGACGACGTCAAAGACCGCCGAGCTGTCGAAGTCGAACGCCAAGGCCCCCGCACCCAAGCCCGCATCGTCACCATCATCGTCGTCGGCTTCCTGATCTACCTCTTCACCCTCACCGATTACATGGAGCCCTACAAAACACCCGCCATGCAACTCGTCCTCGCGGGGATCTTGATGGGATTCGCAGGCCTACTGCTCTACATGCGCCACCTCACCCGACCCATCAAGCCTGCCCGCCTTCTCAACACCACCACCATCAACACCGCAGCTCAGTCGACAGAGGCGGCACCCCGATGAACCTAGAAGTTCGCGTCATCCTGCTCGCCATCATCGGCGGACTCGGTCTCACCCTGATCATCTCCCAGCTACTCCCAGCACAACCATCCCTCAAAGACGCACTCGATCGACTCAGCGGAAAACCCGACCGTCACGACCTACTCACCACCACAAAAATCACCCAAACCGAAACAACCCGAGTAGAAGTCGCAACCCTCAACGTCGGCCTCCGCCTCTACCCGATCCTGATCACCCAACGTTGGCTCAAAATCCCCGTCAAAGACCTCGCCATCCTGCAACGCGGAGTCCCACGCTTCCTCGGCGACAAAGTCCTCTCCGCCACAGCCGGACTCTTCCTTCCATCGGCCCTGAACCTCGTCGCCGCCCTGGCCGGAGTCGCCATCTCCTGGCGCTTCCCAGTACTCGCCGGAGTCGCCCTCGCCATCGCACTATTCTTCGCCGGCGACATCGAAGTCCGCCGCCTCGCCACCGCAGCCCGCACCGAATTCCGCCGCGCACTCGGCGCCTACATCGAACTCGCCGCCCTCTGCCGCAACGCCGGCATCGGCGTCACCCAATCCCTCGAAGTCGCAGCCAAAGTCGGCGACACATGGGTCTTCCAACAACTCACCGACGCCCTCGACAACGCCGCCTACTCCGGCCGAAACTCCTGGACCGCACTCGAAGTCGTCTCCCACGAACTCGACATACCCGACCTCGCAGACGTCGCCGACATCATGGAACTCTCCGGCGTCCACGGAACCAGCGTCTACGCCCCACTACGCGCATCCGCAGCACAACTACGCAACACCATGATGTCCGCCGACCAAGGTGACTCCCGCTCCGCAACCCAGAAAATGAGCGCACCCCTCGCCGGCCTCGCCGTCCTGTTCTTCATCCTCTTGCTCATCCCCGCCATGTCCAACATCGTCAACGGCTAAAACCCAACCCACAGAAAGAGAAGCACACAATGATCACCAAAGTCGCCACTCTCGCAACACTTCTCACCCTCGCTTTCGTCACCGCCCCCGAACGCATCCAGCACTGGACCAAAACCAGCCGCACCCGCGGCGACACCATCGGCTGGGTCATCCTCGCCGCCGGCGCCGCAGCCATGGCCATCATGATCATCGCCTACGTCACCCCCAAGGTGCAGGAGTACCTGAACCGGATCCAGTGACTAACCCGCCCTCCGGGGGTCATCCGTGAAGCCACCAAGTCGCGGCACCCTTCTCAAAGAAAGAAAATCATAATGAGGACCCGAATCGCCTCTCGCGCAACGGTTGTGGCCTGGGTGAGTGGCTATCTAGAACGTCGAAACCAGCAATGATCACCGGCTACTTCACCATCGCCTCTGGTGCCGCACTCATATTCGTCCTCACACTCGGCTGGTTTGGTCCACTAGGCGGACTTGCCGTCATAGCTATCTTCTTCACCATCTACTGCTTGACAACCAAAGGGTGTGGGAATCCTCGGAGCCGGTGGATCCAGCGAGGGGTAAAACGGGGCCTCCGGGATTATCCAGTGGAACCACCAACTCGCAGCAACCCGACAAGGAATTCACAATGACGACCCGAATCACCTCTCTGGCAAAGATATTCATTGCCGCACTCCTTGCCGTCTCCAAGAAGATCGATCAGATCGGAAACGGCGAAGCCATACGCAAAGAGACGATCGGATACCTCGTCACCGTCGCCGGCCTCGTCGCCATAGCCATTCTCTTCATGCACGCCACCAAGACATCCGATCCGCAGGTGTACCTGATATGGATGCTGTGATGTCACGCCTCACCACCTGGATCCGCCGAACCGCCCAACGCGGCAACACAATCGCATTCGCAATCCTCATCCCACTGGCGATCATCATGCTCTTCCTCGGAGTCCAAGGAGCCCTCTACTACCACGCCCGCAGCGTCGCCGTCGCCGCCGCCGAAGAGGCCCTCAAACAGAGCGCATCCCAATACGGCAACCCCGCCGCTGGCACAGCAGCCGGCTACGCCTTCATCGCCCAAGCAGGCGGCACAACACTGCAAGCACCCGCAGTCGCCGTCACCCGAGGCCCACGAAACTCCACCGTCTCCATCACCGGAAAATCCATCTCCCTGCTCTGGTTCTGGCACCCCACCGTCCACATCGACATGGCCAAACCCGTCGAACGGATCACCACACCCGGGATTCCTTCATGAAAATCTGGATCCGCACCACCGCCACCCGCGGCAGCCACGTCATCGAATTCGTCATCATCGCCCCCGCAGTACTCCTCATCATCGGCGTCATGATCGTCGGCGGCCACGTCTACTACGCACACCAAAAAGTCGAACACGCAGCCGCAGAAGCCGCCCGTGCCGCCTCCATCGCCCGACCAGGAGCCGCCGCCGCACCCGCAGCCGAACAAGCAGCCGTCGCCGACATGACCGCACAAGGCCTGGTCTGCACCGACCGCCGCATCAACACCGACGTCGCAGCCTTCAGCACCGACCCCGGCACACCCGGCACCGTCTCGGTCACCATCACCTGCACCGTAGACCTCAACGTTCTCGCCATCCCCGGCATCAGCGGATCGCGCACCATCACCCACACCGCAATCTCGCCGGTCGACACCTACAGGGAGCGAATCCGTTGACACACAAACTGATCGCCACCCTCAAGCACGCCGCGACCGCAACCAACACCTGGATCCGGACCACCAAAACCAGCGGAGCCTACGTCCTCTGGTGGGTCCTCGGCATGTTCACCCTCGCCATGATGCTCGGCCTCGTCGTCGACGGCGGAGGCAAAATCCACGCCCGCCAACAAGCAAACCTCGTCGCCGAGGAAGCCGCGCGATCCGCCGGCCAACAAGTCATCCGACCCCTCGGCATGCGCGGCATCAGCGCCACAGTCGACCCACTCCTGGCTCAAGCTGCCGCGCAGAAATACCTCGCCATGCACCCCGATGTGAAAGGCGTCGTCGTTCCCACAGGACCCACGACACTCCTCGTCACCACCACCGTCACCTACGACCCCAAAATCCTCGGAATGATCGGCGTCGGATCACAAACCGTCACCGGCCGCGCCGTCATCACCCTCAACCGCACCAACAACGGCGTCGCAGGCCAGCCGTAACACAAGGAGAACCGAATGGCACCCAAATCCCACCTGAAGACCGCAGCAGCCCTCACAACCACGGCCGCCGCGGTCACTGTCGCATTCCTACTCCCAGCCTGCTCCAACGACGAACCCAACACACCCACCATCACCACCACAGCACCACTCAGCGGCCCCGACACCACCGTCGCCGACAACCCCGAAGCCGCAGCAACAGAACAAGCCCTCGCAGCAGTCACTCGCTACTTCCAGGTCCTCTCACGGCTCGACGCTGACGCGACGACGAGCATTGCAGACGCGGACGCGGTGGCGGCAGGAGCTGTCCTTGAGACATTGAAGGCGGACGTGACAGTGCGGAGGTCGAAGGGGTTAGTGATCACTGGAGATGTGACGGTGCTCAGCGCGAAAGCCGGTGATCCCCACATACCGCCTCCTACTCCAGCGAAGGTCGAAGTGCGGGCCTGCGTTGACACGTCTACTCGAGATGCGAGGTTTCCTGACGGGACAAGCGCGATTGACTCGAATCGCCTCAAGCAGCAGCTCGCGATTCTGACGGTCGAAAACCAGTCATGGCCAGATTCAGCTGGCTGGAGAGTCACGGTTGACGCGGGCAATCGGGGACAGGAGCGTTGCGATGCGCAGTAGGCGAAGTTTTAGAGCAGCGTTGCTGACCGCAGTTTTCGGGTTGGTTTCCGCTGGTGTAGCTATAGCGGAGCCAGGTGTCGACGTAAGCCCGTCGCCTGGAGGGGGCAATTACGGTATAACCGTGCACGCCGATCAGCCTGGATCACCTGGAACGTCTGCGCCGCAGGGATTTACAGATATGACTCAGGGCGGGGGGCAACCGAGTGGGTCAGACACGGGGGAATGGACGGAGTGGAGCAACGCAGGGACTCCCTTCCTGTGCAACCCGCAAACCTGCAGACTGCCCGCCGGGGTGCCAGGTTCACCACCTGCCGCTGTTCTCGATCCATTGACGATCGCGCAAGAGCTCGTGACTGGAATGCAGATCCGGCGTATCGATATCGGAATCGTTCCTGAACCGGCGAATGGCCCTGACGGCCCGCGAGTGGGCCTGATCGGCATGCCGGTGTGGTTGTGGGACAAAACAACTGGACCTGGAGCAGAGAACACCCGAGGTCCAATAACGCGAGCGGCGACCACGGGCGCCTTAACTGTCACCGCGACAGCTGTGAATACGGCCATCGTATGGAACATGGGCGACGGAGGGCTGCCGGTCGTGTGCCCACTGCCTGCGGTGAACAACATGCCGTACCTAGACGTCTACATGGACGCGCCGCCACTGACCGGCTGTGGACGATTTGCACCAGGTTGGGCAAAGACCTCGATCGATCAGCCTGGGGGAGTCCATCACATAACGGCGTCCAGCCTATGGCTCGTGACCTGGTCGGCGACCGGGGCCACGGGGGTAGCAGGTGGGACATTTCCGCTAGTTCCAACGGCGTCAACTGATGTTCGGGTTGGTGAAATGCAGGTCCTCGGCGCGAACTGAGAGTTTGCGAACCACCACCGTCACTGCCGACCGAAATCCTCGGAATGATCGGCGTCGGATCACAAACCACCACCGTCGGCACAGGTCATCCACCTTTGAACCGCACAACAGCGGGCGGCGCAGGCCTGCAGTAAGAAGGGAGAACCGAATGACACGCCTAGACGGCTTTTACATCAAGTCTGCCCTCACCACCATCATGGCTGTTGTGGTCACAGTCGCGTTCCTGCTCTCAGCCTGCTCTAACGAAGCCACCACACCCATCACCACCCCGGCACTTGGCGGTGGCGCCACCGCCTCCGACAACCCCGAAACCGTTGCCACAGAACAAGCCCTCGCAGCAGTCACCCGATACTTCCAGGTCCTCTCACGCCTCGACGCTGACGCGACGACGAGCCTCAACGAAGCAGACGCCGTAGCAGCGGGACAGGTCCTCGAAACAGCAAAAGCCGACGTCACCGTTCGCGCTCGAAAGGTGTTGTCATCACAGGGGATATCGCTGTGGCACGCACGAAAGTCACTGAGGTTCGTCTCCCGCCTCCCGCGTCTGCCAAAGTCCAAGTGCGGGTCTGTGTGGACTTATCGACACGGACGGCGCAGTTGCCAGATGGAACAAGCGCTCTCAGCCCTAACATGATCACGCAGTCACTTGACGTTGTAACGCTTGAGAATTCGGCCTGGCCCGGAGATCCCAGCGGATGGCGCGTGACCGCCGATTCTGCGAAGCAGGGCCGGAAGCAGGTGCCCTGCGATGCCGAATAGAGCGATGTTCAGCCTGGATCATCCGGCGGATGAGCACCAGAGAATTGGGGGTCCGTCAGTCAGCGGAACATTCCCTCGGATATCAACCGCATCAGCTGACGTTCGCGTTGGCGAAGCGCGCAAGTACTCGACGTGAATGAACTACCAGAAGGGGCGTGAGCACATGCCAGCAAAGCAGTCGGGTGGCTCGTTGTCCGTTCGCGCTGTCCATAGCGGGGGAGAGGATCGCGAGGTCGGAGTGGTCTGCGCGTCCGGTGTGGGTGGGTGAGTCGGCGTGATCTGCATGTTCGTGGTTCTTCGTAGGAGGTCGGGATGATTCGTCAACGGTTGATCGGTCTCGCATATCTGGTTGTTCTGGCTTTGGCGTTGGTCGGAGTTCCGGCTCTCTTGTTGGCGTTGGGTGGGAATCCGTTGCCGACGTCTGTGCCGGCGTTGGAGCAGGTGTGGTCGACGTTGACGAGTCCTGATGATGGGTCGTTGTTTCTCGATGCGGTGACGTGGGTGGGCTGGGTTGTTTGGTTGTGGATCGCGGTGTCGATTGTCGTCGAGCTGGTTGGCGCGGTTCGTGGTGTGTCTGTCGGTCGGATTCGTGGTTTGGGTGTTGGGCAGCGTGCGGCGTCGATGTTGGTGGGCGGGGTGTTGTTGTTGGTGGCGCCAGCGACGGCGATGGCGGCGCCGGCGGGGTTGTCGCCGGTGCATTCGGCTCCGGTGTCGGCGCCACAGAATCCGGTGTCCGAGTCGGCGACGTTTTCGTACACGGTGCGTAATGGTGATTCGTTGTGGTTGTTGGCGGATGTGTTTTTGGGTGATGGGTCGCGGTGGAGTGAGATTTCGGCGTTGAATCCGGGTGTTGCGGGTTCGCCTGATTCGCTGACTGCGGGTGAGACGTTGGTGATGCCGACGACGTTGCTGGGCCCGGATCGGTCGTATGTGGTGCGGCCAGGTGATTCGTTGTGGGTGCTAGCTGAGGTCTTTTTGGGTGATGGGTCGCGGTGGAGCGAGTTGCGTGGTGAGTCTGGTCCGTTGACGTCGGATGTATTGGAAGTTGGTCAACGGCTGGTGGTTCCGGCCGTGGGCGGGGTTTCTGCTCCGGACGAGGCACCAGCGACTGTGTCTGTCCCGGAAGCTCCGGCACCCGCAATTGAGCCAGTACCAGCGCCCGCACCAGCACCTGCTCCGGAAGCCGCACCAGCGCCTGCGCCGGTACCTGCTCCGGAGGCTGCACCAGTTCCCGCGCCGGTTGCCGAGCAACCTGCGCCCGCACCAGCACCAATACCCACCCCTGCTCCTGCAGTTGCTCCGTTCGTGCTGGATCCGGCGGCACAGATGCCGGTGTTCGCTCCGGAGCTCCCCGCTGATGTTGCAGCGGAGGCTGTCTCGTCGTCGGATGACGGGGGATATGCCGATGTCGCCTATATCGGGCTTGGTGTCTCGGCCGTGGCGGCGTTGGGGTTGGCGTCTCATTTGGGTTGGCGTCGGCGTAAGCAGCAGCATCGTCGGCCGCGGGGTGGTCGGATCGCGCTTCCGAGCGGTGGTGCGGCGGAGACGGAGTTGTCGTTGGTCGCTGCTGTCGATGCAGTGAGTACTGCGCACATCGATCGTGCGTTGCGGCATGTGGCAGAGGTACATCGAGAGGATGGGGTGGCGCTACCTCGGGTGTTGTTGGTGATGGTCGACGAGGAGGTGGAGATCGGGTTCCTTGAGGCTGCGGAGTTGCCGGGTCCGTGGGCGTCGACGTCGGGGTTTGGTTGGGCTGTGGATCCGCGGGCATTGCCGGCGGATGTTGTCGAAGCGGTGGTTAGTCCGTATCCGGCATTGGTGTCGATCGGTGCCGGTGTCGATGACGGGCGTGAGTTGTTGGTGAATTTGGAGGAGATGGCGCATCTGGGGTTGTCGGGTGCGCCGGGGGATGTCGAGGGTGTGTTGCGGGCGTTGGCGATCGAGCTGGCGGTGTCGCCGATCGCTGATCAGGTGCACGTGCATGTGGTCGGGTTCGGTGCGGAGTTGGCGGATGTGTTGAGGACGGGGCGGGTTACTCATCATGAGTCGGCTGATGCGGCGTTGACGCGTCTGGCGCGGTGGGTGGGTTCGGATGCGGATCTGCTTGTGCGGGATGGTGTTTCGTCGGTGAGTGCGGCGCGGTCGACGTATCCGGATAGTGAGTTGACGGCTCCGCAGGTGGTGTTGATCAATGCGGCGTTGAGTAGTGAGCAGTTGGCAGTGGTTGCGCAGATCGAGGCGCTGCGGCCTCGGATTGCGTTTGCTGCGGTGTCGGCGTCTGAGGATGACGCGGTGGCGTGGGAGCTCGCGATCGGGGATGACGGAATCGCGGATCTGGTGAATCGCGGTGTGGGGTCGTCGCAGGTGGTGGTGGCATCACTGGATGCGGGGCAGTACGCGGGTGTGGTGGAGGTCCTTGCGACGACGGATGCGCCGGCGGAAGCGGCGGAGTTCGAGCCGTTCGTGTGGGAGGCAGAGGTTTTGGAGGCGGAGGTTGCTCGGGACAGCAAGATCAATGCGGTCCCCGATCTTCCCGTCGACGAGGTGGACGACGACGGTGTCGTCGAGGTCGAGGATGTTGTGCCGGAGCTGCCGCATGTGTGGATCCGGGTGTTGGGGGAGCCTGCGGTGACACCGCTCGTCGGAGGTTCGGCGGAGGGGCGGGAAAAGAGCTTGACGGAGATTGCTGCGTTGTTGGCGATGCACGACGGGGTGTCGAATGCGCAGATGGTGGCGAAGATTTGGCCGCACGACATCGATGCATCAACGGGCCCGGACAAGGCTGCGAAGGCGCGAATAACCCGTCGTCGTAATGAGGCGATGACGCGGTTGCGGAAGTGGTTGGGGGAGACGGCGTCGGGTGAGTTCGCGTTTGTGAAGTCGGGGGACAACACGGGTCGGACACCTGCTCGGTTGCATTCTGACGTGGTGACTGATTGGGGTGTGTGGCAGCAGTTGGTTATTGATCATCCGGCTCGGTTGAGTACGGAGCGGTTGGTGATGGCGTTGGCGTTGGTGTCGGGGCAGCCGTTCTCGTCGTCGGATGCGACTGCGTACGGGTGGGCTGATCATCTGCGGCAGGAGATGATTTCGGCGATTTTGGATGTGGCGGAGGAGGTGTCGACTCGTCACATTCGTGGCGACAGTGCGCCGCAGGATTTCGAGGTTGCGTTGGCGGCCGCGGAGTTGGGGTTGCGGGTCGATTCGACGCATGAGGGGTCGTGGCGTGCGGCGATTATTGCGACGCATTTCGGGGATGGGCCGGAGGCTGCTGAGCGGACTCAGGAGTTGATCGATCGGATGTTGATGGAACTGAGTGAGATTGACGAGGCTCCGGGTCCGGAGACGCAGGAGTTGTTGCACAGTTTGTCGTCGAAGTATCGGCGAGAGCATGCGTATCGGATCGGTGCGGCGAGCTGATGACGGTGACGACCGAACCAGTTGCATCGTCGACGAGGTCGACCACAACGACGATGAGAACGGTGAGCAGGGCGAGGATTATGCCCGCGCTGACTATCACGAGCATTGTGATCGGCACGGCGATCATCACGACGCTGATCGTTGCGGTTCTCGTCGACGGGCAGCCGGCGCTGCAGATGCTGGTGTTGTTCGGTGTCGGTGTGGTCGGTGCGATCGCGACGGTTGCGGTATCCGGCTTCGTGGCGGAGGTGTCGCCGCTGGAAGCGGCTGTGCAGGATCGGATGTGGATTCCGGGCACCCTGGCGGGGTTGTTGTGGGTTGGTGCCGTGCTGACGCTGCAGGGCCCGTTTCTGGTGGGTTGCCTGGTGGTGGCGGTGTTCGCAGTGTGGGCTGGGCGGGTGGATCATCGAAGCCACTGCTTACCGATCGAATTGACCACCATCACCGGTGTTGTCGCTGCTGGGACGGTTGCTGTTGCCGGCGTCGTCGGCGTCGACGGGGGCTCGACGTTAGCGGCTTTCGTTGCGGCCGCAGGATTGGGTGCGGTGTTGACGGTGATCGGTGCTGCGACAGGGATGTTCGCGTTCGGTGATGTGCTTCTCGCTGTGCCGTTGGCGTTGCTGATCGGGTTCTGGGCGGTGCCCCCGGTGGTGCTGTTGCCGTTCGTGGCTTCGGTGTTGGCGGTGCCGGCCACGATCGTGGCCGCGGTCCGTGCCCGGTCGATGAGTGTGGAGTTGCCGTTCGGGCCAGCGTTGATCGCGGCCGCGGCGTTGTTGCTGGGAGTTGCTACCCCATGACTAAGCGAGGGAATGCGATGCGAAAGGTCGGATCACAGGGTGGCGCAGGTCGATTGCGCGCCGGAACGGCAGGAGTCGTTGCCGCCGCGGCAGTCTTGTCCTTGGTGGGATGCGCAAGTAACAAGACTGCGTTGCCGCCATCGTCGGGCCCGGTGTTGGACGGTCCGAAAGGAACGCTGAAGTCACCGGAACAGATGGCCACCGAACAGGCGACGGCCGCGATCGACGAGTTCTACAAAGTCTTCAGTGCCACCCTCACCGATCGTGGCGCCCCACCGGAAGCACTTTCCACGGTTGCGGCCGCCCAATATTTCGGTGCTGCTTCGGCGGAGGTGAAATCGGTGCGCGATCGGGATCTCACCGTCACGGGTGTGATTCGTGCGTCGGCGGCGGTGTCGATCCGGATCTCCGCACCGAAAGACATTGACGGTGCCCCGATTCCGGGTGAGGCGACCGCGGAGATGCGGGTCTGTGAAGACCGTTCCGGGTTGACCACGCTCGGCAAAGACGGTGCTCCGGTCAAGGATCCGGCGGCACTGCCAGCAGAGTTGCGGCGCTTTGCGATGGTCAATTACGGGTGGCCAGGGTCAGGGTGGGTGATCGTGCGGCAGATGGCGATGCCGCACACCTCGTGTGAAAAACAGTTCTGAGGTAAGGGCTCAAGCGCAGAACGCTGCTATCGGCAAGGTTTGGTGAAGTAGAGGGGGGTGCCTACGTGGGAAAGTCACGGAAGCGGCGGGGTAAGCCGAAAGACCAGATGGCATCACCTTCACCCGCCCAGGTGACACAGATGTTTGCGGCGTCGCGTCGCAGCGCGTTGCGGTTGCTTTCACTGCCGACCTTGACGCCGATCCAGCTTCCGATGATGTCGAAGGGAGTCCTGGCGCGGGTCGGGGTGGCGCAGGTCGAAATCCGCGAGCACTGGAATGAGCACGAATCGGTATGGGGTCCGATCAGCCATGGAGATAACCAGACGAACCTCGAACGGTTTCTTGCCGGTGAGGACAATCCGTGGGGCGACGGCCAACCTCATTTGGAAGACGAAGAAGAGCAGAAGGAACGCACGACGGCGGCGATCGTCCTCACCAGAACAGGGTTCACGCATGATGCCCTTGCCGCTGGAGAATTTTACGTAACCGACCCGGAGATGACCGCATTGACGCTTGCGGGCAGCGATCCGCCAGCAGAAGTGGCCGTCACGGTTGCGGATTTACCATCGCCAAGCGGTTTCGCGTTTCTGCCGCTCGACGACACAGACGGGTTGTTCATACTCTGGTCGGTCAGACAGAACCGGATACTCCACGTACAGGTGGCCACGAAGAGCGGCATGGAAGCATTCGTCAGTCAGGATGGTTCGTTCGGATGGAAAGTCGGAAGCCAACGGTATCTCTACTTCCAGGCCGCAACCTGCGCGCTGAGTGCGCCAGATAGCGACGCTCCACCCGAGACCGCGGAACTGCGGATTCGTGACAGTTACGTGGCGGACGAGCACGACCACCCGGCAGCTCGCGCGCTCTATCCGGCCGGCTTGGATAGCGAACGGATGCTCAACCTGCTGTTGTCCTTCGCCAACATGGTTCGTCAAGAAAAGTTGGTCGAACGGACGACACAACGAGAGGCCGTGCACCACAAAATTGGTCCGAGAGGAAAGCCCCACCGCCGCGAAGTCACCGTCAACTACGTCGGATACCGGCCAGGGCGAAACGTGCCGACTAGCAGCATGTCCAGCTCGAAGCGGGCCTACACGCACCGCTGGACAGTACGAGGCCATTGGCGTCGCCAGTGGTACGCATCGCAGCAACGGCACCTTCCGGTGTGGATCACCGAACACATCGCCGGTCCAGGTGACGCTCCACTTCGAGTGCGCCAGCGAGTAACGAAGATTCGCGCGCACCAAGCGGAGTCCTCGCGGGACTCCAACACCCCCGAACCGCATTCTTGACGGTCGTTGGGATCGTGGCCTTGGCTGTTGTTCGGTCCATGGCGGATTGCGGCTTCACCGCGATCAGTGGGCGGGCTCGGCAACGGGCGGGGTTTCCGCTCGCCGTATTCGGCTCAGCCGGGCTATGGCTGCCCTTCAGTCGGACCGGAACGAGTTTCGACTTTTGCTCCGCCGGGCGTGCGTCGTCGCCTGACGTTGCGTCAGGGTGCAGTGGACACCCTGCTTCGGGCCGTGATTGACCAGTTGCCACTTCTGAGGTCTGTCAAGGAGGGTGCCTGCTGGTTACTCAGATTCTTGTCGGTCGGCGCTGCTACCTTGGGTTAGGTAGGGAGTTACGGGGATGGTGTGGGGGGAAAGTCCTTCTCGCACAAGCGAAGACAGAAGTTTGATCGGCCGCGAAGTGGTCGAGTCAATTCTATTCGGCGCGCCGCAAAACTAGCTGTGGCAAATCCATGGCAATCCACGGTGCCGTGGGGCGGACCCCGATTCGTGAGTATCGATGTCAGAAGGAGATCGACGATGGTATGCCAGACTTTTCCACCAACCCCTTTCCAGGTTTGTGGTGCGATTCTCGACAAGTACAACTCGCTTGGTGGACCGAACAGTTTCCTGTTGTGGCCGAAGTCGAACGAGCTTTCCAATCCAGGAAACACTGGCGCGCGGTCGGAGTTCGTCGGCGGAAACATTTACTGGTCGTCGGCGACGGGCGCGCGGCCGGTCGCGCATGACTTCTTGACGAAGTTCGGAAACTACGGCTATGAGACCGGGTTCATGAAGTACCCGACGAGCGATGAGATCGTGTTGCCGGACGGAATAGGGCGTCGGCAAGAGTTTCAAGGTGCCACGGTCTATTGGTCGCCGCTCAGCGGTGCACACACGATCACCGGTGCGATCAGGGACAAGTGGAATCAGTCGCCGCCGCTGCCGGCGGAACGCAGCTTCCTGGGGTATCCGATCAGTGACGAGCTCCGACTTCCGGATGGGATCGGTGCGATGAACCGTTTTCAAAACGGTGTCATCTACTGGTCGCCATCGACTGGGGCGCATGCGGTCAGCGGTCGGATCCTGGACGTGTGGGCTGCGGGTGGCTACGAGAAGAGCCAGTACGGTTATCCGTCCGGAGATGCGACCGCGGTGGCCGGTCAGCCGGGGGCAGTGCTGCAGAACTTCCAGCGTGGCTCGATTTATGTGCGAGCCGACTATTTTCGCGGCTTGCTGGTCCCGGCGGTCGAGTTCAGGAGTTATGACACCGGGCTTCACCCGAACTATCCGGCTGTGGACCTGAGCGATTACGACACGGTGGGTGATCCGTTGAATCAGTCGAAACCAGCCAACTATCAACAGTCGGCAGTGATTTCGGCGTACTTCTCCAGTCAGGACCGCCCTGTTGCGGGAGAATTGTGGAACCACTACTACGGCAACACCGGAACTGACTTTGTGCTGTCCGCGTCGAGGATCGATACCTGGACCGCGGAAACGACGAACGGGTACAACGATCCTTCGATCAAGGCCCCGGCCGGTTTGGTCGAAGCCAACAAGGCTGATGCCATCGCGCAGGCCATCGCAGAGGTAGATCGGACGGGGCAACCAGCCAAAGTCATCGTGAGTACGCCGTGGCTGGTAACTGCAGGGATAAGTAACGATCACGTGCAGGCGCTCGGTCGGTACAGCCTATGTTCGACGACAGCGGTGATCGCGAAGCCTGGTGCGCCGGGGTTGCACCCGATCGATCTTCGGCAGACAACTCACATGTTCGACCTATACGACTTCACCAGAGGAGGCGATTACGGCAACCTCGCCCAGTCGGCCGTCGATACAGCTGTGACCGGTGAGGAGTTGGGCATCGCGAAACCGTTCCTGGTACTAGGTTCCGGGTCGGATAGATCGTGGTCGGGCACCAAATAGGAACACAGAGGCGACCCAGCCGGGTCTCGGACGCAGGCCTCGATGGGGGTTCGCGGGAGACTGATGAGGAACATTCGTCATCAGTCACTCCCCCCTCGGGTTTGCGTCCGAGGCAGGTCTGATCGGATGAGCTAACGAGAGACGTGGGGTGGCTTTGCATGAACCGTTCGGCAACTCTGGTGAGAGTGTGTGCTTCCGTGCTGGCTGGAACGAGCGCTGCACTCTCGTTGTCCGCTTGTTCGTTGTTCCACCGAACGCAAGACGACATCGCTGACACTGCCTTCGAATGGAGTGGTCTGGTCGAGGTGCCCTCGATGACTGTCGACTTCGCCGAACAAAAGATGGCCGGTTTCGATGACGGCTACCAAGTCGTGGTGTCGTTCTCGAACACCGAACTCGATCAACTCCTGAGCGGTTCTGGACTGACCGAAGCGCGAACCCCGATCGACGCAAGCGAAGCGCCGGAAATCTTGATGCGTAACACTCCTGATCTTCGGGATCGCAATGTGTGGAAAATCGACGACGACGTGCTCATCGACAACAAACAACGATTCCGATCTGCCGTTTTCGCCTGCTCCAGCGCAGACTGCACGCTGTTCGTCAGTGCCTTCGAGACTTGAGCGGCGGTAGAAAACTACGGCTCGTAGTGAGCGCTCGAATGCGTGTCCCGTGCGCGTTGCATGAACTGGCTGGCTGTGCGGCGATCGACCAGGTGGCGCGCGGAACGCCTGATGTCGACTTCGGATTTCTGGCTGTGTTGTGACGGTAATGTCCGCTTCTAACGATCTATCCGGCATTATATGAATATTTCTTATAGACGCATATAGAGTCTGATGAATGGATCCGGTACACAACCCGTTCAAGCCTGGGGCTGGCCTGCGTCCGCCTATTTTGGCTGGTAGGGACTCACTTTTCGGTGATTTCGACATCGTGCGTCGCAGGATTACCGAACTCGGCGAGGGAGATCGTTCGTGGGTGCTCACGGGTCTGCGGGGGGTCGGCAAGACGGTATTCATCGGGGAGTTGGAGCGGATCGCCCTCAACGAGGGGTGGATCGTCGCGAAGATGGAAGTACGCAAAGGTCACCCGTTGGCGGCGGAGTTGGCATCGACTCTTGCGTCGGGTTTGCGTCAAGCGTCGGGGCGGTTCGATCGAGCGAAGTTGGCGCGGTTGCTGGGGGTCTTCAAGTCGTTCACGATGTCGCTGAACTTGGGTGTTGTAAAGCTGGATCTCGATATTGCACCGGCGGCAGGCTATGCGGATTCAGGGCGGTTGGCGCCGGACCTGACGGATTTGTTCGTCGAACTCGGCCAGACGGCGCGGGAGCTCGGAGTTGGCGCGTTGATCCTGATCGACGAGCTGCAGGACGCGACGGCGGAGGAGATGGCGGCGGTGAGTACTGCGGTGCATCAGATCAGTCAGTCGTCGCCGGTGTTGCCGTTGTTCTTGGTCGGTGCCGGGTTGCCGTCGTTGCCATCGCAGTTGGCGATCGCCAACAGTTACGCGGAGCGGTTGTATCAGTTTCGGCGGCTGTCGACGTTGGGTGAGTCGGATTCGCGCGCGGCGTTGGTGCAGCCGGTGATCGAGCGGAATGCCGAGTGGGATGTCGCTGCGTTGCAGGTGGCGTTGGATGCAGCGAACGGCTATCCGTATTTTCTGCAGGAGGTGGGCAAGGCGGTATGGAACTTCGCCCCGGGTCCGCGTTTTCGTCTCGAGGATGCGCGGGTGGGGGTTGATATTGCGCGGGACGAGGTGAATTCGGGGCTGTATCAGTCGCGGTGGGATCGGGCGACGCCTGCGCAGCGGGATCTGTTGCGAGCGTTGGCTTCCAAAGGTGACGGTGATGGGGTTGTGGTTCGGGATCTAGCACGGGCGATGGGGAGAAGCAGCGCGTCGGCGTTGTCTGTCCCGCGGGACGAGCTGATCAAGAAGGGTTTGGTGTATGCGCCAGAGCGTGGGGTACTGGCGTTCACGGTGCCGGGTTTTCACCAGTTCATACAGGCCCAGGACTGAGGCGTTGTCCCGGCCCAGCCGAGATGACGTGGGTTGACAGCGACTGGATTGCGATCGTCACTGCCGGCGAATACTGTGCCGCGCGCGCCGTTACCGAGGGGTGCCTTGTCGTCGTAAGACCAATGCCGGGATGGAGAACTATCGTCCTGGATTGTCACGATGCTCATGCTTCCTCCGTCTGTTCGAGTCAAGATCAACAGTGTGACTATGCGTGAGTTCGTTCCGCCGTTGTGGCGACGTCGGTCCTGGTAGATGCAGCGGGGCGTCAAACCTCAGCAGCCAAGGTCGCATTCTGTGCTCAACAAACGCAGTCGTAGATCTTGGCAGACTCGCAGTCGTAGCCTCTCGCCTATGACTGTCGAACGTTGGGAACGCCACGCAGAAATTCCGCTGCTGCTACTCGCGGGCGCATTCCTCGTCGCATATGCGTGGCCGGTGCTGGACCGCCACGTCGACCCCGACGTTCGATCCTGGTTGTCGATCGTCAGTTGGACAGTCTGGGCTGCGTTCGCCGTCGATTTCTCCGTCCGCCTCGCGCTCGCGGAGAATCGTGTCAAATACGCGTTGCAACACTGGTACGACGTCGCTCTTATCGCGCTGCCCCTTGTTGCGACCTCTGCGCCTGCTGCGACTACTGGCGTTGCTGCGGCTGCTCAATCGAACTGCGGCCGGGTCGCTGGTCGGCAGGGTGACGACATACGTCACAGGTGTAGCGGTCATGTCGATCGGCCTCGGAGCGATTGCCGTGCTCGACGTCGAACAGGATCATGCCGGAGCGAACATCACGACCTTCGGTGATGCGCTCTGGTGGGCGACAACCACAGTCACTACGGTCGGGTACGGCGACCGATATCCAGTCACCACGCCGGGCAGATTCATCGCCGTCGTCCTCATGCTTGTGGGTATAGCCGTGGTTGGAACCGTCACGGGGTCGGTCGCGGCCTGGCTCGTCACCAATGTCAAACGAGAAGAGCAAACACCTCAACCGGCGACGGAGACCACGCTGTAAGCCCGACAATGAATCTGTGAAGTTGTGTCGGTACGCACACGTACTCTCACGCGAACTGTGAAAGGTGGAGGGTGTGAGTCGAACCGACGATGCGTGGGCCGCGAGCTGGAAACTGAGTTTGCGCGAGCTTGCCGCCTTGCGAGCGATGCAGGTGCGGATGATGCATCGT
>NZ_JBIMSN010000180.1:0-10363 GCF_043944905.1 Antrihabitans spumae | reverse complement strand
TCCAAGGTGGTCCCATGCTAGTGGCAAGCAGGTGGTCCCATCACCCTGGCAAATGACAAAGCGGTCGAAAAGTGCAGCGTCGAACTGCGCAAGTACACCGGGTGGTCGCTCATGGACGAGCTGCTTGCCACGGAAGACCAGTCTCGGATGTCGGAGACCGACGTTGCCCAGCCGGCCAACTTCGCTCTCCAGGTCGGACTGGCGGAGCTTTGGAGGTCCTGGGGCATAGAACCGGACGCGGTACTCGGTCACAGCACCGGAGAGGTCGCCGCGCAATATCTAGCTGGTGTGCTCACTCTGCCGGAAGCGGTGAAAGTTACTTACTACAGAAGCAGCCTGCAACAACGCACCTCAGGTTCTGGCCGGATGTTGGCCGTTGGAATGACACCCGAAACCCTGAACCAGGCAGTCGAGGACGCAGGTCCGCTGGTATCGGTAGCAGCTGTGAACAGCCCGAGCGCGGTCACCCTGTCCGGCGATGCGACCGTCTTGGAAAGTATGGCCTCGCAACTGGAATCATTCGGCGTCTTCCACAGATTCCTGCAGGTCAAAGTTCCTTATCACAGTCACTACATGGATCCGATACGAGATGACCTGGAGGCAGGGCTAGCCGACCTGAGTCCCAAATCAGCATCGATACCGCTGTATTCGACAGTCACAGGAAGTCGCATCGACGGCAAGGGCGCAAACGCTCGCTACTGGTGGCAAAACGTCCGCGCTACCGTCCTCTTCTCGGCAGCGTTCAGTCACTTGCTCGACGACGGGTACACCCACATCGTCGAACTTTCCCCCCACCCTGTCCTCGCCAGTTCGATGCGGGAACTGCTCGCGGGACCTGAGCAGGAAGGCTTGGTCGTCCCTTCCCTAAGGCGAGACCAACCCGACGACGAAATTCTCCTGCAGTCGCTGGGCGCGCTCCACTGCCACGGCCATCAGGTCGACTGGGAGGTTTTCTACCCAACAGCCGAATCCGCATTGGTCAAACTTCCGCGCTATCCGTGGCAGCTCAAGACCTACTGGAACGAGTCAGCGGAAGCGCGCGAAGACCGTCATTACCTGCAGGTGCATCCGCTCCTGGGTCAACACATGAATGCAGCGCACCCGACCTGGGAACTGGAGGTCAATGCAGGGCACAGTCTCGCCTATCTAGCTGATCACCGTATCCAGGACAACACTCTGCTGCCCGGCGCGGCGCTCATCGAGATGGCGTTGGCCGCGGCGCACAATGTGTACGGCCCCGGCCACTACAGCGTCGACGATTTGAAGCTTCACAAAGCCTTGATACTGAGCCCGGAGTCCGACGCACGACTGCGAACAACGCTCGACCAAGAGCAAGCTCGGGTCGAGATTGCCAGCTATTTGGCCCTGCCCGGCGGCAAAAGGCAATGGACGATTCATGCCACTGCCCAACTTGATCTCAGGCCCGCTACAGCCGCCGATCGTGATGTGGCGGCCGTCCAATCACAATGCGATACCCGCATCTCGAGAGAACAGTTCTACGAGCTGACCAACCGTCTCGGCTTCCAATACGGTCCAGCCTTCCAAGCAGTCCGCGAAATCGCGACGGGAGATCGGCTAGCGGTAGGACGTGTCGAGATTCCGGAAGAAATCGCGACCGAAGTTGGGGAGTACCTATTCCATCCGAGCTTGATTGATGCTGCGTTCCAGGTATTGCTGATCGCCAGCCTTGCGCTCGATTCCGACTCGGATCGCGCGACACCGTATTTGCCGGTCGGGGTCGACCGGATCCGTGTTCTGGCACCGCCCGTTCAGGACATGGTTGTCGTTGCAGAGGTCGTCTCGGCAGATCGGACGCGAATCCTGAGCAATATCTCGTTGTGCGACTCCGCCGGACGAGTCCTTGTCGAAATCGACGGATTCAAGGCACAGTCGCTCGTCTCCGCTGCGAGCTTGTCTCTGGACAGAATCGACCGTGGCCTCTACGAGTTGGAGTGGCAGGACACGCCGCGACCGGTCGAATCGGAGATTGCCCAGCCTGCTGATGACGACCAGGACGCCGCGGCGTGGGTAATCTTCGCGGACACGACCGGTGTCGGCTCGGAGGCAGCGAGACTCCTTCGGGCCCAAGGCCGCCGAGTCTTCTGTGTCGGTCATGCTGACGTCGCGAAGCTCGTCGATGGTGGGAACGAAAACTTCTCGATCAACGCTGCTGATTCATCTCAGTACGTGGATTTGGTCCGAATCCTGCGGCAGTGTCAAATCGCGAACATTGTGCATCTGTGGAGCCTGGACGCCGACTTCGATGAAAGCCGATCGACCGGCGCGTTGGAAGCCTCGCAAGAGACCGGAGCACTATCGGTGACGAGGCTGATGCAAGCTGTGTCCGCGGAGTTGTCTCAGGTGACCAAGGTCTGGCTGGTCACCCAGGGCGCGCAGGCCGTCGTGGAAAATAGTCTTCCGAACGTCGAGCAGTCTCCGCTGTGGGGATTAGGGCGTGTGATCGGCCATCAGGAGTTCACCAGTCTCTGGGGCGGTCTCTGCGATCTCGACCCCGACGGAAGTGCCACTGATCAGGCTCGCTTTTTGATCGACGAGATCGCCACCAATGACCGCGAAGATCAGGTCGCGTTCCGAGGCAATCGCCGGTACATCGCTCGTCTTGTTCAAAGCGGCAACCTGACAACGCCTTTTCCTGCCCGCATGCGCGAAGGCGGTGGCTATTTGGTTACCGGTGGTTTGGGAGCGCTGGGACTACTTGTCGCGCGGTTCCTGGTGGAGAAGGGGGCTCGTGACGTCGTCCTGATGGGACGTAGCGAGATCCCTGCCCGCACCTCGTGGGATGATCTGCCGGCAGATCACCCTCAGCTGAGCGTCATCAGACAAGTTCGTGAACTCGAATCGTTGGGCAGCAGGATCCACTTCGCAGCCGTCGACGTCACCGACGCTGATCAGTTGTCGGGCTGGATGGACACCTATCGGGAGCAGGGTCTTCCTCCGATCAGCGGCGTCATCCACACAGCGGGCGTCGTCGACGATGAGCTGCTTGTGCGAATGGACGCCCAGACTTTCCAGAGGGTGCTTCGACCCAAGCTGGTGGGAGGGTGGCTCCTCCACCGACTGTTCCGCGAATCGGACTTGGACTTCTTCGTGCTCTTTTCGTCCACCGGAGCAGTGATCGCATCGCCGGGGCAAGGGAATTACGCCGCCGGAAACGCTTTCCTCGACGCATTGGCGTCGTACCGGCGGCAGCAGGGGCTACCAGGTCTCAGCGTGGGATGGGGGCCGTGGTCCGTTGGCATGGTGGAACATCTGGATCTAGAACAGATGTACGCCCGCCGCGGAATCGAACTCATCACCCCCGAGTCCGGTATGCAGGCATTGGGCCGCGTGCTTCACCAGCAGCCACCACATTTGGTCGCCATCACGGTGGACTGGGCGAAGGCGCGGGAGACGTCCTTGGCTGGGCAGCTGGCGCCGATGTTCGCCCAACTTGACGTTCGGGACGAGGAAACAGACGACGACGGGGCAGACGCTCAGGCGCTGTTCGTCGCGCTCAGTCAGACAAGCGGAGCCGAGCGGGGTGAAATTCTCGGCACACACCTGCGTGACATGGCTGCACGAATTCTCGGTCTCGATGCGGCTGACGTCACGGTGGAAGAAACTCTCAACAGCCTCGGCTTCGACTCGATGATGGCCATTGAAATGAAAGCCCGAATCGAGGCCGTTCTGAAGGTAGATGTCTCGGTCTTGGACCTGCTTCAGGGTGCAACCATCGCTGGGCTCGCAAACGGGTTGCTGACCAGACTCGAATTCGGCGGATCCGCAACTGATTCCGGAACAGACGAGCCGATGACCGGCGACGCTACCGACGTCGAAAGTCACCTCGATGATTTGGAACTTTTGCTGGCAGATGCGACACCGGAAGAACTGGAAAAGCTATTGCAGGACTTGGAGACCGAACAACCCTCTGGGCCCGTTGCGGCTGACGAGGACATGGTCTCGGCCATCATGACCGTGAGTGATGCATCGTGAAAGACGCGGTCGCGGACGGAGACTCGGGCTGCCCCTCCACGGGCGGCGAAGGTACGCACACTCACAGTCGAAGGACACGCATATGCCCTATGTCATAACAGAGCCGTGTATCGGTCATAAAGATGCCTCATGTCACGACGTATGCCCGGTCGATGCGATCCAACCGGCACCGGGCGGGGACTTCGACAAATACGACCAGCTCTACATCGACCCGGTGGCCTGCATCGATTGCGGAGCCTGCGAGCCGGTATGCCCGGTCGAAGCGATCTTTTTCGACGCCGACGTGCCTGAAGAGTGGCAATCCTGGGTCGCGGTCAACAAGAACTTCTTCGACCCGGCTTAACTACTGACGTTGTGAGTGCGCGACGCCTCACCGGGTCCGAGTGAGGCGTCGCCGCAGCGCTTGTCGAGGATGACTGCGTGGTTGCGATGGACGTCAATTCACCTTACGAGCGAGACTGTCCGGATCGAATCCGAGGCGTCGCCCCGACCGCCACGCAAATGGGGTGGCCGGTTACAGGAACCAATTGGATTACTCCGATGTCGCCGCCCACCAGGTCCTGATCGCTTCGCTGAGTTCGTCTGGCGCATCCGACTGTACGAAATGTCCGACGTCATGCAGCACCACGGTGGTGTGGTTGGTCAATGTTGATTCCCACCGCTCTCGCTCCTTGTCTCCGAAGGCGATGTCGCCGTCGGCCCACACGATGAGCGCCGGAAGTTGGTCGAGCAGCGTCAGGTGTTCCTCGACATCGGCGAGAAAAGCACGGCTTCCGATGATGGCGCCAGGCAGCACAGCGCTCGCATGACGACGCTCCCTGGTGGAAAGAGCCTCGCGGTAGTGCGTCATTTCGAGTGAGGTTGGCTTCCTGCGCCGATGCCCGGCGGGGATCAGGGCATTGACGAACAGATTCAACCGTCTGATCAGCTCGCGTCCAACCAGCCCGCCCATAACTCGAGAAGCCACTTCAGCACTGAGAGTGCCGTTCATCGGCCATGCCCAAGTGTTGGCCACGACGAGGCGGGAGAACTTGTCCGGGCGCTGCTCGGCTGCGTGCAAGCCGATCGGACCACCCCAGTCATGTGCGACCAGCGTGATGTCTGACAGACCAAGGTGGTCTAGGAAATCCACGACTACCGCGGCATGCTCCTGCGGCTCGTACTTATAGCCAGGTGCCGCCACCGAGAGTCCAAAACCAGGGTAGTCCAGGGCGATGCATCGAAACTGAGTCCGCAGCGACGCAATGACCTCGCGGTACACGAAGGACCAAGTCGGATTTCCGTGCAACATCAGCAGGATGGGCCCCGAGCCCTCGTCGACGTAATGCACGACGTGGCCGTTCAACTCCACGAAGCGGCTTTCGAATGGAAATAATTCACTATCCACCCAGGTTGGACGTACACCTGCCGACGGCTGAGTCGTCAATTCAACATCCTCCTCTAAAGTAAATTTTTGATTTATACTCAAGTTAGCAAAAAAAAGTCAAGTGCGAGACCTGGAGGGCTTCATGACCAAGCGATCCTATGGTCAGTACTGCGGACTGGCGCGAGCCCTCGATGTTGTCGGTGGGCGCTGGAGCTTGCTCATTGTTCGTGAGCTGCTCGTCGGGCCCGCGAGATACAGTGACCTTCTTGCCGGTACATCAGGGATCGCCACCAACCTCCTCTCCGAGCGACTGCGGGACCTAGAGGAGGTCGGCGTGGTGGAAAGGTCTCTCGATCGCGCCAGTAATGGCGTGCTGTTTTCGCTGACGCCATGGGGAAGCGAACTTCGCGATGCCGTCGCCGCCCTGGTGAGGTGGAGTACTCCGCTGATGGTCACCGGTCCGCAGGAAGACAGTTTTCGGACCAACTGGCTGGCGGTCGCGCTCGATGCGTTACTGCATGACAACAAGGCTGCGGTTTCTGCGACGGTTGGATTAGAGGTCCAGAACAGGATTGTTTCGGTACACATTGATGACACCGGCACGCACATTGCGCTCGATGGAGAGCCACAACCGACGAGCGTCCTTCGGGCAGAACCTGCGGTGGTGTTGGGTCTCGCCTCGGGCATGCTGACGGTTGAGCAGGCGGTTCTGGCCGGCGAATTTCGAGGCGACCTCGATGACTTCGACATCGTGTTCGGCCAATTTGCCGGTGCCCTGCGAACGATCGCATAGAAAGCGGTACATCTACGGCCACGATCTCCGCGGAGTCTCATCGGTACTTCGGTCCGGATCGGTGCCGGTGCCACGATCGACGTCATTGTTGGCACAGCTCCGACGGTAACGATGCGCGGCCGGCCGGTCCGATCTCGTTGATCAACGCATTGATCCGGTCTCCGACTTCTGCTGCAGTTCGAAGCCGTTTGTCCGGTGTTGCAAGGCAGGACGCAACGATGTCGGCTTCCTCCGGGCGCAAGTTGTCGGAGACGTGCGCGCCGCCCGAATGCACGGCTCGGATCGCAAGCAGTGGTTGGCCGGTCGGCAATTCTCCGTAGAGTCCTTCGCCTGAAAGCGCTCTATGGACCGTTGCTCCGATTGACCACACATCGGACGCCAACGACGGCGTGTTGTGGGAGAGCAGTAGCCCTGGATCCAGGTACTCCACCGATGTCGCCGGCGCCATACTCGTGACCTCATTCTGGCAATCGAGAACCCGCACCAGCCCGAGGTCTGACAGTTTGCTTCCGCCCTCGTGGACCATCACATTGCGCGGCTTGATGTCGCCGTGGACCATGCCGGCATCGTGCAATGTTTGTACAGCCCGACAGGTGTCGACGAGCGCACGCAAGATTTGCTTGCGTGTCAAACGGTTCGTGGGGGCCGCGAGGGAACCAAGCGGAAAGTGCTCCATTGCATAGAAGAAGTTACCGTCCAGGACGGCATCGTGGATTCGGACGATGTACGGAGACGGGACCGCGGCAAACGCCCGCAACTCCTGAACTCCACGACGGTAAGCATTCTTGCCCGCCTGATCGATGAAAACCTTAAGAGCTACCAACGATTCCGAAAGACCAAGTCGCTCAGGAGCTTCTGCGAGATAGAAGGTGCCGTGATTGCCCTCACCGAGCGAGCCGAGAATCCGATAGTCCGCGATTGCTGCGGGTAGTGCCGTACCGGCCGACATCAGTCATTCCTCGATAGGGTGTGTAATGCGGTTGATCTGCTGCGGTATAGATTTGCCTACTTCTGCAGCTCGACTTCCGGAGTCGCCGAGACGTGTTTCGGCTCGACCCGCGATCCACCCGGCCGCGCAGGGCAACCGGGTGGCGCGGCCCGGCATTTGCTGCTTGATAGCTGCTACCGCTTTATCTCGCAGGTGTTCTGGGGGATCGTCGCCGCCGAGCCTGGGTCGAAGGCCTAGGTCGTTGCCGTGTCGAAGAGGTCTGGAACTTTCAAGGCCAGAGTCATGTCGCCTTCAACTTTCATCTTGCCGGTCATGAAGGCGCGCATGGGGTCCTGGCGCCCCTCGGCGACCGCGATCCAGATTTCGCTCGTCGTGGTGAATGTGGTGTCCGGTTCGGGGACACCACCGGGGATGAGTCGCCCCTGACCGTCCTTGATCTCGAAGGCCCACACGCCGGGATCCTCGTCAGTAATTTGCCATTGGAGAGTTCGTTCGAGTCCGGTTGCTGCTTCGGTGATGAAGCGTTCCGGCAGAGCGTCGAAAAGTTCGCCGATTGTGAGCGTCATAGGACCGTGCTCTCCTGATCGTTGTGACCGTTCCAGGCTGATGCTGGAGCTGCGGATTGTGCGCCCAACGACGGTAGGAGTGCTGACTTCTCTGACTATTACCGCCCGTGTAAGTTCGCGCCTTTGTAGATTCCTGAGAGGCATGACACGCGGGATCCACCACGAAGCGCTTGCCGAAGTTCGACAAACTCCGCCGGGGGCTGCAGTCCCAGATCACGCTGAACTGCGTTGCAGAATGCCTCCAGTCGGCGTGCTGCCCCGCTTCGGTTACCTTTGCGCAGACAGGATTCAACAATCACGCGGGTAGCCAGCTGGTTGTATCGATCGACGCGCAGCATTTGGTAAGCCGACTCCAGCAGCTCTTCATCGCCTCCTCTGTCCACGTCGATCTGCATCAGACGAGCGAGCGCTTGCGAACACATCAGCGCGTAACGCCGCCGAAAGGGGTCTAACCATGGGCTCGATTCGCCGTCGAGCAGAGGTCCTTGTGAGACGTACTCCGAGACGCGCCTGTAGTAGAAGCGAGCTCGATCGGTGTCGCCCGCGTTGTCGCATGTGTGTCCACGTTGATAGAGCAGTTCAAGATCTGCTATATCCGTCCACCACATGTCGTCGGATTCGAACGTGTAGACCCTGTTTGAGTGATGACGAATGAACGACGATTCCTCTCTGGGGCCAAGCTCGGGTTCGAGCAGCCGTCTGAGCGAATGCATGTTCACATCGAAAGAACTGATCGCCTTCTCGGGATCTGTTTCCGGCCACAAGGTATCGACGAATTGTTCGGCCGAACATGGCTTTCCGGGATTAAGAAGGAACCACAACAACATGTGCAAGCCCTTCTTGCGGCTTGCTGCCGGCACCAACCGTTGGTCACCTCGGAACATCCGTAGGTACCCGAACAGGTACGCCCGGTATGGAGCTTCGCGTTCAAGCTCTCGCGGGTGTTCGAACCCTGTTGTGCTATCTCGATTGTCGATCAAAGCTGCGTACAAAAGCTCCCCTAGCTGAGTTGACTAGCGGGCCAACGGAAACGTTGCTGACCCGGCAACAGTTAACGACCTTCACAAAGAGTACAGAGGGTTGCCGAAGTGAGCTAGGTAACTTTTTTTCCATGCATGTGACACATGCCACGATGTCAAGGGGTTGACCCCGAGTGGGGACCGTCATGCTAGGCGGGGACCGAAAGTGGTTGTAAGCGCAACTATCTCGGCTTCTGCCCTTTTGTCCGGCATACAGCTTTGGGCGCCGTCAGGCGTTTCGCCTAGTCGTCGTCGTGTCGTTGTCAAACGCGGACATGTCTGGCCGACCCCGGAGAAACGAGACACAGGCCGGGATGGTCCGATCGCCGACGTTCGTTTGGTTTGGCGCGGTCGCTGGACAACCGCGATCGCCCCATCAGGTAGTCCGGTCAAGTGGAGCGGCAGATAATCACGAAAAGATAACATCGGCTAGTTCATGCGGGTTTATGACAGCGGCTGAACGGGGGGCTTCCTACGCGAGGCATTTCCTCTAAATCCTTCATTTCCAGGAGGGGGTTGGAAGTGAGCTTAAAGGGGAAGTGCCGCCCCTTCGAGTGTCCCCGGCACTGGGTGTGCCGGGGACACTCGAAGGAGCTAAACCTTGCTTCTGCGTTCACTTTATGATTGTCCAAAAGCATTGATGCACAGTCAATTTGGTTTCCTTAGATGGGTGCGTTCTGGTAAGTTCGTGGGTGTCCACAAGTTGTTGTAGAGGTGATCTGACCAATCGCCTCCCTTCCCGTAAAGGGGTTCGTAGCATGACTGTTTCCGAGAGTGTCGAGTTGGTTTCTGCAGTAGTTCCGTCGGTGTCGAGCGCGATCGGTAGTGCCGATTGGTCTGCAGGACAGAATGTTTCGACCTCAAGGGCTGCGGTCGTTGAGGGTTTTCCTGTCGAGGGCGCGTGGGTGCGGGTAATCGAAGAAACCGGGGCGCCGCTCTTTGCCGGGTGGTTTTCTGCGGACGCTTCACGGCAGGACGGATCTACCGTGGCTGTGGTGATCGTCTCCAGAGAGCCGATGTTGTCGATGGAGCACGAGATTGTGAACTGGTCGGGGCGTGTGCGCCGGGAACAAGTGCAGGTCCTCGAACCTGTATTCGGTGCTGCTCCGGTGTGGTTCACGCCCTACGTGAAGGCTCTGCACGCCGAGAGTCGCGCAACTACGGAGACGGAGGAGTTGGCGCTGGGCAAGGCACAGCTGGCGCAGACGCTAGAAGAGCTGCGTGAGCGCAACCAGCGGTGGGTTTATGACCTGGTGGAAGATGCGTGCGAATGGGCCGATCGCAACAGCTTGTGCGGCGAGTTCGAGAACTTCATGGAATCCCACCAGCTACCGGGCCGTGAGCGGTCCCACGATGTCGAGGTGGAAGTCACCGCCCGCATTACCGTTTCGGTCTCTGCACGCAGCGTAGAGGAGGCCGAAGAGTGCATCGATTCAGACGATGTACGCAGCCACATCGAGAACACCGCTCGGTTCTTCGACTTCGATTGGCACGTGGCCGAATAGGCAACCGCCGGTGGGGGATAGGGCCGAGCGCAGCCGGTCCTATTCCCGGGCCGGGAAACTTGGCCGGCAACACGGGCCGCGCAGCGGGCCGGCTTTCTTTCTCGGACAACCTGCCCGCCTTGGCGGGCAGTCTTTCAGGTCCCTGGGCGCAGCCCAGGGATTAGGCGCAGAC
>NZ_JBIMSN010000018.1:0-2113 GCF_043944905.1 Antrihabitans spumae | reverse complement strand
ACCCAATCCGAAACAGATCAAGCCGGCACGTCAGCCCGGAGAAAGATCTGGGCTAGTGGCAAGCAGGTGGTCCCATCACCCTGGCAAATGACAACTAGATCTTCAACTCGCTGTGCCGCAGCGTTGTCAATGTACAAGCGTAATCCGCATTGGTGAAGATCTTGGAAAACTGCGGTGTCAGGAACACGATCAGACCCGACTGTCAGCGTGTCCTCTCAAGGTGTCTCTCCTCAACCGGCAGTGATAGCTCGACCATACGTATGAATTGTGCTGGCACGCAAGCAATTGCGAAACGCCCGCGGCGGTCTCCGGAGTTGCTTAGCCCATGGATCCGGGAAGCGCCTCGGTCTTGGTTTCGAATTGTCGTCCGTGGCTAGGCTGTGGCGAATGGGGTGGATCGGATCGCTGTGCTTTGCTGAATGAAACGGCCGGATCCGAGAAATCTCAGATTGTGCACGGCCAATGGGAATTTCAATTGTTGAAACAGATCGCGTTCCTCGCGGGGGAAGCAGAATGAGCCGAGGTCTCGTTTGCTAAGCCGTTCCATTGTTCTAACGATCCAGACTCGCTGCTACATCTAGGGCTCTAGTCCATCTGCCAAACGTGCTATTGCGCTTTCGACCACGGCCGCCCTGGCATTGAGAAATTCTTGGTAGTCCTCGATGATATTGCTGGTTGACCCATTCCCGTAGGGCCCGGCCCCGCTCAGTTCGTCAAAAGGGATCAAGTGAGTGCTCAGACGGTCGCGGATTCCTGTTTGACCTAGACTAGATTTCGATACCCGGTCTTCGAGATACTGAAGCGGTGACTTGTTCGAAATAGTTCTGTTCGTAGACCACGAGATCAGGGCACAATTGAGGGCGAGGTAGCTTCTAACGCCGGCGGCGGTAGATGTTGAGAGAAGCGAGTCGGGAAACAGATGGTGGTATTCCCTCTTTGCTAAATTATCCGCGCGAGCAGGTTGGCCGTCGGCGATATCAAGTCCACCCGCGCGTAGCGACACAGCCATGATCCCGCGCCCCAATATTTCCCTGGTCTTCGGCCAGCCCGCTGTCAGAAGAGACGCGATATCAGGAAGCGCGTATTCACTAATGTCGAATATTGGCGATTCACAATCGCCGACGCCAAGATCGTTCGATACTGCGTCGACTAAACCCCGTAAATCCTGAAGGCTTCTTGTGCCCGCAGACACCTCATAACGACGCGTCAAGAACGCGCGCCAGAGGTATGCCCGAGCGAGGATCCGAGCGTTGCCTGCTGCGTCGAGTCGACCCGGAACGACGCGGTGGAGTGCTGCCAGCACCGGAAGGACGGCGACCGTAGGAAGTCGCTGCGCATCGTAGACGTGCTCCTCCTCCAGGATCTCGACCGCCCATTTAATGCCGGCAGTAATCTCCGACCACTCCGCTGAAACCGCTTGTAGATCGAGCTGCTGATAACTGGCTTGAGACGGGGTTCTGTCTGAACGCATAGCTGCGACATTCAGAACTAAGTTGCCGAGGTCCGTGTACCGGGATGCGCCAGGCACTGCGGTATGAAGATCATCAATCAAATCGTGCAACGAGTTATCGGTCGCAGCTTCCAATTGGGCTACGATAATATCGAATGCGGTCAGTCGAACCGACGAGGTGTTCATTTTTATAAAAACATCGAGAGCTACGTGCTTCTTGGTTGTCACCGGGAGGCTTAGGTATGGGATGTTGTAATTTTCTATTATCGAACGAAGCCCTAGGATTTTTCTCTCAAGGCGGCGACTGACAGCGGGATCATTTCTTGTTGCAGCGTCGACCCAAGGCCCCACTTTGTCGAGGTATTCTGGATTTAACAGCGAGATCGGAATCAGCTTCCGCGATCTGGCCTCGACTGCGCTATCGCACCAGATTGGATAGCGAAGTCCTCCGCGGAGCCAGCGCGCATAGGAATGCACCTCGAAATCAAGTTCATTAGTATCTTCGCTGAGGTCCTTTAAGAAGTATGTTCGGTCTTTGTAGGTATCGTGAAGCGCTCGCCATAATGCGGTTAGGCGCTGCTGCCCGTCGAGAAGATGCTCGTTAACCTCGATCTTTCGTGAGTCCCGCGTGCTGTCCTGAGCGGTTTCGGATTGGGTGTTTTG
>NZ_JBIMSN010000179.1:0-547 GCF_043944905.1 Antrihabitans spumae | reverse complement strand
ACGAACGATCGCACCGGGAATGACGGCACGCCCCGTCGTCGCCATCACCAACCCGCGACGATCGGAGACTTCCTGATCGGCAGCCCAACGCGGCTGCGGGTCCGTGGAATCGTGACGGCCACCGACTCGTGGCCGGTCGTCTGCACCGTCGGTGACGGCGTCGGACCGAAAACCGTTGCCACCAACACGAACTGACCCCTCCCGAGTTCCGGCGTGGTAGGCAACGCTGGTGAGTCGTGACCACCGAGACCCGTCGTGATCGTCATCCGCAACCCCGCCGACACCGACAGCTACCTGTCCGGGGACGGGATGGCCTGCCCGAACTGCGCCGGCCCGCTCTCCCGCTGGGGTCACGGACGAAATCGCACCGTGCGGAGCCTCGGCGCCGCCACCACAACCGTGCGCCCGCAACGGCTACGCTGCCGCGACTGCCACAGCACGCACATCGTGCTCCCCGCCGAGTTGCAGCCACGCCGCGCCGACACCACCGAAGTCATCGCAACCGCGTTGACCCACAAGGCGAACGGGCTCGGCCACCGCCGGATCG
>NZ_JBIMSN010000178.1:0-507 GCF_043944905.1 Antrihabitans spumae | reverse complement strand
ACCGGATAGCGAGAGGTCACCGCGTGATCCTTCAAGAGACCGTCCAAAGTCACTAGAAGGAGAACCACGCGATGACCTCTGTCCAGCCTATCGACCCGTCCAAGATGTTGTCCGACCAACTCGCGGTCGCGAGCCCCGACCTGCTGCGCAACATGATGTCCACGTTCATCCAGGCGTTGATGAGCGCCGAAGCCGAGTCCGTGTGCGGTGCCGGATACGGCGAACGCAGCGAGGAGCGAGTGAACTCCCGCAACGGCTACCGCCACCGCGACTTCGACACCCGCGTCGGCACCATCGACGTCGCGATTCCCAAGCTGCGGTCGGGCAGCTACTTCCCCGACTGGCTGCTCGAACGCCGCAAACGCGCCGAACGTGCCCTCACCAGCGTGGTGGCGACCTGCTACCTGCTCGGGGTCTCCACTCGGCGAATGGAGAAGCTGGTCGAATCACTCGGTGTGACAAAGCTTTCCAAGTCACAGGTGTCGATCATGGCCGCCGACCTCGACG
>NZ_JBIMSN010000177.1:0-732 GCF_043944905.1 Antrihabitans spumae | reverse complement strand
ACTCGAGGAGCATCGCCACCTGAGCGCGGGTGGTCGCCGCCAACGCTGCGGTCAACGGGGCGGGCGCCGCGAGGTGCTCACTGCGCAGCACGGCTTGAATTTCGCGGGCTCGTTTGTCGAGATTGCGTTGGCGCCCAGCCTTTTTCAAGGCCGACACGATCGAGGGCACGCTCAGATGGCGGGCCTCGGCGGGAGTCGCGGCACGGGCAAGCACGGCGAGAGCGTCGCGATCGTGCAGGGTCGCGAACGCGGCAATCGCAGCCGGGAAGTATTCCCGCAGTCCTGAGCGCAGGGCGTTGCTGTGCCGGGTTCGGGTCCAGATCAGGTTCTGATGTCCGCGGGCGAGCACCTTGATCGCATCGGCATCGGCGCTGTCACCGGCGATGGGGCGGTGATTGTGCCGGTCGGTGCGGACCAGGTCGGCGAGCAGTTTCGCGTCCGCGGCATCGGATTTGGCACCCGACACATGATGCCGGTCGCGGTAGCGGCTGGCTGCCAGCGGGTTGATCGCATACACCTGATATCCGGCTCCGACGAGGGCGTTCACCCATAGGCCGCGGTCGGTTTCGATGCCGATCACCACCTCCTCGGCGGTGCTGGTGTGTGCGGCAATCAGTTCGTACAGAGCCGCGATACCTGCGACTCCTTCGGGTAGTCGCTTCGAGGCCAAGCGTGCACCGGTGTCGTCCATCAGATGGACGTCGTGGTGGTCCTGGGCCCAGTCGTCTCCTA
>NZ_JBIMSN010000176.1:0-839 GCF_043944905.1 Antrihabitans spumae | reverse complement strand
AGGTGTCGCACCGCATCGGGGTCGGCCAATTCAACATGTTTCTGCTCGCGGTCCGTCGCTACGGATGGGTCACGGACCTGCCGAACACGGCACTGATCTACACCGAGGACTACCCGAAAGAGGTCGTCCGACAGCCCCGCGCGCTGAGCGAGCACGTCATGAGACAACTCGAGCACCCCACCAATCTCGCGAAGTGGCCGAATCCGCACCATCGCCTGATCACCGTCATCCTCATGCGATGTGGGCTGCGGATCAGCGACGCAGTCGCCCTGCCTCAGGACTGCGTCGTCCGCGACCGAGACGGTGCCCCGTATTTGCGTTATCTCAACCACAAGATGAAACGCGAGGCCTTGGTCCCCATCGACGAGGAACTCGAACGGGCCATCGCCGAACACATCGCATACGTCAACGAGACGAGTTCGCCCAACGGCGGCAGTGTCGGCGCGCGAGTGTTGTTCCCGCACGGCCGATCCAACGCCCAGGGCACCGACCACATCAGCACCCACACCTACCGAACGTGCCTACGCCGCTGGGTTTCCCGCTGTGAGATCACCGATGAGCATGGGCTGTCGACTGTCGTCAGTGCGCACCGATTTCGACATACCCTCGGCACGAGGCTGATCAATCTCGACGTCCCCCAGGAAGTCGTACGCCGCATCCTCGACCACGACTCACATCAGATGACCGCCCACTACGCGCGGCTCAGTGACACCTCCATCCGCCGGCACTGGGAAGCAGCCCGCAAGGTCAACGCCTCCGGCGTCGAGGTCACACTCGACCCGGACGGACCGCTCGCCGAGGCGGCCTGGTCAAAACAGCGCCTCGGTCGCGCCACCCAA
>NZ_JBIMSN010000175.1:0-4274 GCF_043944905.1 Antrihabitans spumae | reverse complement strand
TGACGTCACGGCAGAACGGAAGGCAAAAGCGGAAGGGCAGAAGACGGACCAGCTCGCCGCATTCGCTTCCGAAACCGCGCGACTCTTAGCGGGCCTCCCCGTAGATAGCACGAATGACGCGGAGTCGGACATGGATGGCTCGTTGGCTGACGCGCCGGATCAGGTCGATCTCGACGCGATTGCGCACGTGGCGTCGAAGCTTGCTGCAGGGCTGACAGAACGATCACAGGCCGTAGTGGTGCTGATCGAGCTGATGACCTTCTATCCGTGGTCCGGCGGCGCGAAGTGGAACCCCAAGGCCCGCGATGGCGCGATCACTGACGCCGCGATCGAGATGCCTGGACTCGCTCCGGACGATTTCGCAACGTTGACAACGGAATTCGACGCGCTCGTGAAGCAACTTCGTCGAAAGTCGATCCGTTGGGGTCGAGTTGCCGCCATGACCGTGGTCGGTCTGGGCGCGGGTGCGCTCACCGGGGGGTTGGCGGCCCCGGCGGTCGGTGCAGCGGTCGGCGGAACGCTCGGGCTCAGCGGTGCTGCCGCGACATCTGCCGGGCTTGCAGCACTGGGCGGCGGATCGCTCGCGGCCGGTGGATTCGGTGTTGCTGGCGGTACGTTGCTGGTCACCGGTGTCGGCGGATTGACAGCTGCGGGCGTGGCTGGCGCGAGCACGCGGTTCAGTCGGTTGGGTAGCGGGAGTATCGCCCTTGACGCGATCAAGCTCGATCTTATTGCGCGGGTGCTGATTACAGACTCCGAGGACCGCGACCAAAAGATGAGGCGGGTCGCGGAAAGCCTTGCCCAGGTGGCGAACGATCTCAGCAAGAAGGTCAATCTGCTCTCCGAGCGGATCACCCAGCTGAAAGAGAAGAATCGGGTGTTGACCGAGGAAAACAACACGCTGCGTGCGAAAGTGTCACAGCTCGGCGCCGACCTCCGACAGTTGCGTGATGCCGAGATCCGTGAACTGCGCGCGGAGTTGCAGGTCGCCGAGCAGGACAAGTCGACAGTAGAGGTTGTCCTGGAACGGTTGGAAGAGAAAGTCGGCCAGTGACCGATTCGTTCGAACGTAACCTCGACACGCAGGCCCGGCGGTTCGCCGACATCGACAAGGCGATCGATGCCGCCTTGGCAGAGGATCCGGAAACCTCGGAACTTCCGGTGTCTGCCGACCGGCAGACCTATGCGCAACTCACGCAGTTCAACGATGGTTTGCGCGAGCAAAACAATTGGTCCGAGGTCGATCTCGATGCTGCGTTGACGCCGACACATCGCGACGACCTTGCTGCCTGGCGCCAGCGGCAGAGGTGGCCATGGTCGACGACCGACCTCGCGATGGTCGGGGTGGCCGGGCTGGTCGGCGCCCTATGCGTGTGGTTCGATTCGACGACCGACCGGGCAGTGCGGAAACAATTCGACGCACTCAGCAAGACCGACCTCGTACGGACGTGGGAGAAGGCCGGCAAGCGGCTGCCGATCGACCATATGGGGAAAGGGTTCGGCGGCCGAGCCCACCGCATCAAATCCGGCGGACACGACATCCTCCGCCTCGTCACAACAATGCGCCAGATCGTAGATGGCGAGTTCCGCGGCGTGAGATGGGAATTCGGCGAACGCATCCCGATAGTCGAAGTAGGCCAGTTCGCTGACGTGGATGACTGGATGGACGCTGCTATCGCGTTGATCCAGCATCTGGTCGCAGACTTCCTGACCCCGATGAGCCTGCCGGTGCCGGGTATGTCGTGGCTGTATGAAAGTGACAACGAAGCCATCAAAGACTTTGCGCTGCACGCGTACTCGGGGCTACGACAAGGTGAAGGGTGGAACCTGCGGCAGGCCACGGTCGGACCGGGACTGACATCGGTCATCACCGAACTGATCATTCGGACACACGTTCACGCCGACGCTCACCGACGGACCGGGACCGCAGTGCTGAGCGATCAGGACCAGCGGAAGCAAACTGAGTTGCGGCTGGCCGCGCATTCACTAGTCGGCGCAGCATCGCTGGGAAAGGCTGCCGCAGCTGCTCTTTCGATTCGGAGCGAGCGCGGCGTTCTTCATCCCGCAGCGCTGCGGCACATCCAAATTCCCGCGCTGATCCTGTCCGGCAAGCTGGCCGTCACAGTTGTTACCGACGCGCGTGCTGCCCGATCGTTGTCTGCGCCGAGCTGGGATGACCTCTTGATCGGAACGGCCCAAGTCTGGCAACTCGACCTGCCCGCCTCGCTGGAACGCGCCGCGTTGAACAACGTGAGCAAGGAGAGCTAAGTCGCTCCTGCAGAACACCATTCGGTAGGTGCCAAACATCGGCGAAGGGTGCGGGCATGCCTCGTTCGAGTACAGCCCAGCCACGCCGAAGGCGGTTAGCCAGTATAGAAGTTGTTCTATTTGAAACAGTTTCGTTCTTCCGCCCTCCTTGGAGTGAGTTCGTATGGAATATCTGCGTTCGGGACAGAACTGCGGCATCGCCGACACATCGCTCACTGTCATGTGCAGTTGGCGCAGGTGGGGTGCTGTGGACGCCGACTTGTCCGCGATCTTGCTCGACAGTGGACGGCGGGTCCGCGGAGACGCTGATTTCGTGTTCTACAACCAGCCATCTTCAGTCGACGATGCGGTCCGGCACGTCGGGAAGCGAGCGGGCGACGATCGCGTCGAGGACCGAATCAGCATTGAGCTAGCGAGCGTCGCACACGATGTCCAGATGGTCGCAGTTGTGGTGAGTGTCGACGGCGACCCTGCCGCGACCGTTGCATCTCTCGCGAACCTCGATATCGCGATTCTCGATGCCGCTGACCGCCCGGTTGTGGGCTTCAGGATGCCGACGCTCACGACGGAAACCGCTGTCGTCTGCGTGGAAGTGTATCGCCGTGATGCCGGATGGAAGGTCCGCGCGGTCGGCCAGGGATACCAGGACGGCCTCGCTGGCCTCGCGCGAGACTTCGGCGTCACCGTCGACGACGAGCCCACCGCGCCAGCTCCCCAACCAGCAGCTCTCGGTGCACCTGTCATCGACTGGACCAACCCGCCGGTGCCTGCCGGTTACGAACTCTGAGAAAGGAATTCGATCATGGGGTTCCGCATCAGTAAATCGATCAAGCTCGCCCCTGGTGTCCGCATGACGGTCTCCAAGTCGGGTCTCGGCTACAGCGTCGGTGGTAAAGGAATGCGCGTCACCCGCCACGCCAGCGGACGTGTCAGCCGCACGACATCTATTCCTGGCACCGGAATATCGCACAGTTCGACGATTCGGCCCGCACCACGCAAAGCCTCCTCGCCGCGCACTCCCCCGAACGCCGCAGCACGGCCAATCGTGCCGCCGCCGCCGATCGTGCCTGCCCGTCCCGGTGTTCTTGCGCCCGGCTGGGAAAAGGACCTGCACCGCATTCTCGATTCCACCCAGCCCGCAGACTTCGTCGCTGTTGCGCAGAAACACGGTCGCACGGTGCCCGAAGCTCGTCTCCTGGCCGCCGCGCTGGAAGGCTTGCTGCACTATCAATTCCGTGAGACCAGCCCGTCCGCACTGGACCGTGCCCAAGCGTTGCTGGGGTGGGTAGTCGCTCAGAACGCGGTTCTCGAGCAAACGCCGTTTGTCACCAAGTACCTCGTCGACGAGACCTGGGCGGTCGAGATCGCCTACGGCATCACCGCGCATCTGCGCCTGTGTGACGACGTCCTCCGCCTCGCCGCGGCCGAACTACACCAAGCTGCGGGCGACCTACCCGCCGCGATCTGGACCGTCGAAAACGCCAACCCCACCACACCGGCGGCACTCTCGCTCACCGAGCTCTACAGCGATGCCAACCGCCACCAGGACGTCATCGACACAACCAACGGCATCACCAACGAAGACGACGCAACCACGCTGCTGCTCGCGCTCCGAGGACGAGCTTTCGCCCACCAAGGTTTTCATGACGCAGCTCGTGAATCTTTCAAAGAAGCTCTCCGCGTCCGCACCAGGTCGACCGAAGTGCGACACCGCGCACTGCTGGAACGCGCACAAGTGAACCTCGCCCAAAACCGTAAAGCGCTCGCCCGCAAAGACATCGAGAAAGTTCTTGCAGAAGATCCGCACTACCCCGGGCTCAGTACTGCGCTCGCGGGACTGAACTAGCCCACCAGTCTGGCTCGTACCCTTCCGAGTCGTCGAACGGGTACCAATATCTTTCAGTCCGTTCTCGATGGATGAGAGTCAGATCGTCCACGAATGGAGTGTTGTCGTCTGCCATGAGCATGGGACCACTGTGAGCTGATTTCTGCCAGGTGCATGGGAC
>NZ_JBIMSN010000174.1:0-1167 GCF_043944905.1 Antrihabitans spumae | reverse complement strand
GGCGGATAGGACGATGAACAACATGGCTGGACGGAAGCGGAACTCCGCGGAGGAAATCGTGCGCAAGCTGCGCCGAGCTGATGAGCTCACCGCGGCAGGCAAGACGCAGGAAGAGATCGCCGGCGAACTCGAGGTCTCGGCGGCGACGTTGTACAACTGGCGCCGTAGCTACGGCGGGATGGACACCGACGCCGCGAAAGAACTCAAAGAGCTCCGCGAGCAGAACACCCGACTCAAACGACTCCTCGCCGACGCTGAACTGGAAAAAGATGCCCTGCGGGAGGTGGCGAAGGGAAAATTCTGAGCCCAGCCGCCAAACGCCGCGCTGTCGACATGCTCGTCGAGACGATGAACATGTCGAAGCGCCTGGCGTGCAGAGCGGTTGGGCTTGCCCGTTCCACCTACGCACGAACACCGATCGCGCAGACACCAGCAGACCCGGACGCGGCCTTGAGAGCCGATCTGCGGACCTATGCCCGCGAGAACCCGATGCACGGTTTCCGACGCGCCTGGGCGCACCTGCGCTACGACCGCGGCCGGTCGGTGAACAAGAAGAAGGTGCACCGGTTGTGGAAGGAAGAAGGGCTGCAGGTGCGGATCCGGCATCCGCGCAAACGGGCCGGGATCAGTTCGATACCGCAGATCGACGCTGATGCGCCGAAAGTGGTGTGGGCGATGGACTTTCAGTTCGATTCCACGGTCGATGGGAAGGCGATCAAGATTGCGTCGATGATCGACGAGCACACCAGGCTCTCGGTGCTGAATATCGTGGAACGTTCCATCACCGCCGAGCGGTTGACCACCGAGCTCGGCAAGGCGTTCGCGCTGTGGGGTGGTCCGCCTTTGGTGTTGCGGATGGACAACGGACCTGAGTTCATTTCTCATGTGTTGCAACAGTTTTGCGGTGACCGGATCGGCATTTCCTACATCCCACCCGGGACGCCGTGGAACAACGGACACATCGAATCGTTCAACAACCGACTACGCAAGGAGTGCCTCAACCGCAACCACTGGACGAGTCTGCTCGAAGCTCGGGTGGTGATCGAGGACTTCAAGGACGACCACAACAACCGGCACCGGCACTCGTCGCTGGGCTACCGCACGCCGGCCGAGTACGCTGCCCGATGCACCCACACCCACCAACCGGTGGATGGCTGCGAGATCGAC
>NZ_JBIMSN010000173.1:0-746 GCF_043944905.1 Antrihabitans spumae | reverse complement strand
ACGTGTTCACGAGCCTCCGCTACCGCGGCAACATGCTCCACCACACCCTGACCGTGCTCGCGGCGGCCGTGCACTGGGACCGCACCTACTGCGGGATCCGGGACTCGGTGTGGGCGTTGATCGGGATCTATACCCGCGGCCGGCTGCTCACCCCACCCTGACGCTCGCGATCGGGAACCGGCACTTCCGGTTCCCGGCCTTTGGCATGCCCGGATTCTGCCGTAACGATGCCGACCACGCCGTCAACCTGCCGACCTTGCCGTCACCATGCCCACGATCGCGTCACCCGCTACTCGATCAACGTCTCTGGTCGTCGGCAAACCGAGTGACGGCTTCATCTGCAACGTCAGCGACGGGCAACACTCGTCCATCGATCAACGTTGAGATGAGGTAATGATGTTCGCCTTCCTCCACTAACCGGGTGTCCCCGTCAGGAAGGAGGCTCGCCAAGCTCGCGAGGTCGAACTGATGGCCGGCGAGCCGTGCTTTGACCGTCACAGATGCCGAGTCTACGACTCAAAACGCGACGTATAGCCAACCCGAAAACGACTGTTGGTGCGACAGGGCGTTGCTGCATTGGTAGTCAGCAGCCGGCCAGCCACGGCCGGGTGCGCTGATATCTCGTAGCAACGGTTGCGTATCGCACTGGGATGGAACACTCACTGAGGGCGTTGAGCCAGCAGTTCTGACACGCGTTCTACAGTTAACCCAGATCTTTCTCCGGGCTGACGTGCCGGCTTGATCTG
>NZ_JBIMSN010000172.1:0-1323 GCF_043944905.1 Antrihabitans spumae | reverse complement strand
GTCCCATGCACCTGGCAGAAATCAGCTCACAGTGGTCCCATGCTCATGGCAGACGACACGCTTCCCGGAATACCGGCTCGTGTTGGAGCAGCTGCCGGCCCATGCCCCACCATTGGGGGCCCATTCCAGAACAGACGAACGCAAGCTTCGGCTTCTCTCCTGGCTGTGCTCGTCCCGATTCCACACCGGATGCCCGCGGGTCCTCGGCGAGGAAGGAATCCAACCGCTCTTGCGCCTCCGCGGAGTTGCGTGCGACCAGTGCCAAACGATAGTCGTGATGACTGCGGCGAAGGCTGCTCGAATAGCCGATGTCTGCGAGGTTGTGGTCGTTTCCATCGAGGTAGGTGCGTGTCGAGGTAGCCAGGTCCTTGAGGGCATCGGCGCTGCGGGCAGACAACGTGATGAGATGCCGCCGTCGGACGGTAGCGCTGGATCTTTCGACGACCGGAAGGTCGGACGGCGGACCCTGCAGGACGGCATGTGCGTTTGTTCCTCCGAAACCGAACGAATTCACTCCCGCGTATCGCTGCCCTTCGCCTGTCGGCCAGTCAGTGAGCTCATTGACAACACGCAGCCCGTACTGATCGAAAGGAATGGCGGGGTTGGGTTCCTTGAGATGCAAATGGCCAGGGATCTGGCCGTGTTTGAGTGCGAGGGCGGTCTTGATGAGTCCGGCAACGCCGGCAGCTGCTTCGAGATGTCCGATGTTCGTCTTGACCGAACCAATGTGGATGGGCGAGTTCGTGGGCCGATTCTTCGACAGCACCCGGCCTATCGCCGTGGCTTCGATCGGGTCGCCCACGGGAGTACCGGTGCCGTGCGCTTCCACATACTGGACTTCGTGGGGCAATACCCCAGCGCGCTCATAGGCAGCGACCATCGCAACCTCCTGAGAGGCTCCGTTGGGGACGGTGATGCCATTGGTGTGGCCGTCTTGCGATACGGCTGTTCCGCGGATGAGTGCATAGATCGGGTCGCGGTCTGCGCGAGCCTGCGCGAGCGGCTTCAACAACACCACCCCCGCCCCTTCACCACGGGCGTATCCGTTCGCCGAGGCATCAAACGTTTTGCATCGGCCGTCGGGGCTCAGAAAACCGCCCTTGGATTCGGCAATCGTCATATTGGGAGCAAGCATCACATTGACGCCGCCGGCTAACGCCAACGAGCACTCCCCATTCCAGATGGACTGGGCGGCAAGGTGCAGGGCTACCAGCGATCCTGAGCACGCTGTATCGACGGTGATGCTCGGGCCCCGGAAGTCGAAGGTGTAGGACAGCCGGTTGGCCAGCATCGTCATCATCATGCCGGTAGCCGAGTGCGCCT
>NZ_JBIMSN010000171.1:0-1825 GCF_043944905.1 Antrihabitans spumae | reverse complement strand
TTTCCTGGCTAGACATGGCTTGTCCTCCCGCTGTGAACGTGTCGGTGTTGGATAATGTGTTGGTGGCCAAGGGATATCGCCCCGTAGATCGTGATCAACTGTTTCTGCAACCACCGGATATGCGGGAATGGTTACCCGCGACCGATCCGGTGTGGTTGGTGATCGCTGCGGTAGCTCAGCTCGACACCACAGCGATTCATCGCACCCGCCGCACCGGCGGCGTCGGCCGTGCCGGGTACGACCCGGACATGCTGTTGACGGTGTTGATCTGGGGATGGGCGCACGGTCAGCGGTCCTCACGCACGTTGGAGCGGTTGTGTTCGCGTGATGTGGCGTTCCGGATCATCTGTGCTGGTGACGCCCCTGATCACGCGACGATTTCCCGGTTCCGAGCCGACAGTGCCACCGCGATGGAAAGCCTCTACGCGCAGGTGTTGATGCTGTGCGCCCAGCTGGGCATGGGCAACCTGGGTGTCGTCGCGTTGGACGGAGTCAAAATCGCCTCCAACGCCTCGATGAGCACCAACCGCACAAAAGGCGGGTTGGACAAGGCCGCCGCCGAGCAGGCACTCGCCGACGCCCGTGCTCTGGCCCGCAAGGCCGCCGCCGCCCACGCCGCCACCGACGCCGCCGAAGACGAAATGTATGGACCCGACGCCCGCGACGACGTTCCCGCCGATCTGGTCGACCCCCGTTCGCGGGCAGCGCGGATCGCCGAAGCGTTGGCCGAGATGGCGAAGAAGTCACCGACACAGATCGAGCGTGAGGCCAAGAAGAGTCGCAAACAGGCACGTCAACAAGCAGCGGAGACGAAACGTGCCGAACAACTCGACACCTACGAACACCAACGTGAACAACGTGACGGTGCACCGCTCGGGTCGCCGCCGACAGAGATCCGGGTCGAAGTGTTGACCCGCAACCTCGAATACGCCCGCGCCGATCAGCAAGCCAAGATCGACCGCTACAACGCCGGCAACGGTCGCGGCAAGGCGCCCGTCCCGGTCGAGCAGGCCTACAAAGTCACCCGAGTCAAAGCTGCGTTGGACCGTGCGATCGCAGACCGCGAGCAGCGTCAGCTGGCAGAATCGGCGGCCGAGCACGTGGCCGCGCAGGTGAGCGAGAAGACGCCGTCACCACCGGCATGGTTGACCGAACCGAAACGCAACATCACCGATCCGCAATCGCGGATGATGCCGCTGCGTGGTGGTGGGTGGCTGCAGGGCTACAACTGTCAGGCCGTGACCAGCAGTGACGGGCTGATCATCGCCACTTCGGTCGGCAACAACCCCAACGACGCCACCACCTTCACCACCATGCTCGACAAAGCCGTCGCCGCAGCGGCGTTGATCGCCACACACCGGCCCAGCACCGTCGACGAGGAGGAACCTGCGATCGGTGTGCTCCTCGCCGACGCCGGCTACCTCAGCGAAGACAACCTCACCCATAAGGGTCCGGACCGGCTGATCGCGGTTGGCAAAAGCCGCGACGCCGCCACCGCGGCCCGTGAACAGCCCACCGAAGGACCACCGCCTGCCGATGCCACCCCGCTCGAAGCCATGGCGCATCGGCTGCGCACTCCCGAAGGGCACGCCCTCTACAAACAACGCAGCCACATCGCCGAGACACCGTTCGGCCACGCCAAACACAACCTCGGGTTCCGCCGCTTCAGCAGCCGCGGAATCACCCGAGCGTCGGCCGAATTCGCCTTCCACGCACTCGTTCACAACCTGTTCAAAGCCATCCGAACCAACAACCTCGCCGCCGCGACCTGACCCACCACGCCACCGGCAACCACCGACCGAACTACGGTCCGCATCTACAACAC